>CALRXZ020000224.1:0-3249 GCA_943372255.1 Chitinophaga pinensis | reverse complement strand
GTTTAAGCGTGCTTCTCTTTTGAAAAAAGAACCAGGAATACGACCAGCAGAAGCAAACTTCTCTTGATAGTCTACGCTCAAAGGGAAAAAGTCTTGTCCTTCTTTAGGGTCTTTATTGGCAACAACGGTTGCCAGAATCATACAGTTGCCCTGGCTTACGGTAACAGCACCATCGGCCTGACGGGCCAATTTGCCGGTACCAATTGTCACTTCGCGTCCACCGCCAAGATCAAATTTTACACTAGTTGGTTGTGATAACATGTTTGTATTGTAGTAGGCCGCTGATTTACAAGCCGTTAAACCAGTAAATCGTGGCCTTTGTGAAAGGAAAATGAAAATGGAAATCAGGTGTAGACACAAAAAACTATTCCCAACCGTACTTAAATGTCAGTTGGGAATAGTCTATAAGTATCATGGTTAAGATTATTTTCTCAGACCCAATTTTTCAATCAGGGCGCGATATCCAGTCAGGTTGTGTTTTTGCATATAGCTCAACAAACGCTTACGTTGTCCAACCATTTTCATCAAACCACGCTGAGTAGAAAAATCTTTCTTGTTAGCTTTCAAGTGATTGGAAATGTGAACGATACGCTCGGTCAAAATAGCAACTTGTGCTTCAATTGAACCGGTGTTAGTGGCTTTTCCACCAAATTCTGCAAAAATACTTGCTCTCTTTTCTGTTGTTAAATAAGGCATCTCAAAATTTTTAAAAAGACTCCGGAAATTTACTTCTAATTTTTTATCGGCTGCAAAAGTAGGGATTAAATCATGAAAATTCGAATTTTTAGAACTGATTTTTATTTGTCGCCTTTAAGACCTTACAAGTTCCGGCACAATCTAGTCTTATTTAGAAATAAATAGTCCTAATATGGCAATAAAAAGACCTATCTGATAGTTAGTTATTATAATATATGGATGTGCAACCGGTTGCCGTCCTATTTTTCATTTTAGCAACCAATTCATGTTTGGAGTAACCATTCTGGGCAATAATTCAGCACTTCCTGCTTATGATCGGCACCCTACTTCCCAGTTGGTGACTATTAATGACCAATTATTACTAATAGATTGTGGTGAAGGCACCCAAATGCAGATTGCCCGATACCGTATTAGACATAGCAAGATTACCCATATTCTGATTTCACACTTACATGGTGACCATTATTTTGGATTAATTGGGCTGATTACTAGCATGGGGCTGTTAGGTAGAGAACACCCTTTGAATTTATATGCTCCTGCAGACCTATTAGATATTATTCAGTTACAATTAAAAGTAGCCAGCACTACCCTTCCCTTCCCATTACAATTTCATGCCCTTAATGAAGAAGGGATTATATTGGATCAACCCAAATTACGAATTGAATGTTTTCAGACCATTCACCGGATCCCTTGTTGGGGATTTCTGATAACAGAAAAAAAGAAACCTAGAAAAATTATCCGTGAAAAAGTATTGGAATATGGCATTCCTGCAGCATTTTATGAGCATCTAAAAATGGGGGAAGACTATAAAACCAAGTCTGGAGAAATTATTTCTAATGACTTGGTAACCTATGCCAACCATCCCAATAGGTCATATGCTTTTTGCGCAGACACTTTGTATACAGAGAATTTCTTAGATAAAATTCAGGGGGCTACCATGGTCTACCATGAAACCACTTACCTGAAAGACCTGGAAGAAAGGGCATTTGCCAGGTTTCATAGTACCACTACCCAAGCGGCCAGTATTGCCACTAAAGCCATGGCCAAAAAGCTGTTGATTGGCCATTTTAGCAGCAAATATGAAAAACTAGATCAGTTCTTGAGTGAAACTCGGGAAGCTTTCTCCAACACAGATCTTGCCATTGAAGGAGTTACGTATTTAATTCCCTATTAGTCTCTAAATAACCAAGTCCAAGCTTCCGCAAATTCATTTCTCCAATAAGTTTCATTGTGTTGCCCTAAGGGATTCACCACTTTTCTAATTTGTATGTTTTGTTTTTTGTCTAAGAGGTCAGTCATTTTTTTCATATCGGCAACCATGGTAGCACTCTCCTTACCGCCCGCATAGCAATAGATTTTAGGTGCATTGATAGGATTGAATTTTTCAACCTCTGCGTACAATTCAGGAGACACCCAAAATGCGGGTGAAAATAGTAGACCACCACCAAAGGATTCAGGATATTGGGTAATAGCATACAAGCTAATCACTGCCCCCATACTACTTCCACCTATAAAGGTATTGGAAGCAGACTTTTTGGTTCTGAACTTCCCGTCTATAAAGGGTTTCAGGGTCTTTGCCAGAAAAGCTGCGTAATCTTTTCCTTCCCCAATACCATATTGTGCATGAGTATAAGGATTATACTCTGTCATACGCTTATTGTTGCCATGATCAATTCCTACAACAATGCATTCCTTAGCTATTTTTTGTTGTAGACTGTCTAGGCATTCATCTACCCCCCATTCTCCAAAAGCTGCTGTTTGTTCATTGAATAGGTTTTGTCCATCTTGCAAATACAAAACCGGATAGGTTTTACCAGAACTGGCATATCCCTTAGGCAAATAGACCCAAATTCTTCGCTTTCTATTTAAAGGGCTCATTGAAAATGCGGTATCCAGAATTTTTACTTGTGGGCTGGCAGTGTAGCGCTTGGGTTTATCAGGGTACTCATCTTTCCAGCCTGTAATAGTTAGGTCTAAGGATAGGTCTCCATTCACTTCTAAGACCCTATCTGCAATGTCTCTGCCATCTGAAGTGGTTTCAACTTTATCAAATCCCCCACGGGTAAATTTAAAGGCATAGACACCAGCAGCAAGGTCTTTGAGCACCACGGATTTTCGGCTGCCTCCAAACACTTTGAGCTTATAGTTCTCGTCTTTGGGATTCCAATTATTAAAATTTCCTGCTACATAAATATCCTCGTTCTTTTTGGTTGCCACATCTGTTACTACCAATCTAACCGTAAACTGGGCAAAGGATACTTGATGCAGCAGCACAGCCAATAACAATAAAATCAATTGTTTCATAGCTTGAAAATACAAACAAGGCATAAAAAAACCACTTGCTTTCACAAATGGTTTTCAAAAAAAATGTTATAGTTAGTAGGAATTAATCTAAGATCTCAGCGTCTTTTGGATACTTGGTTCTCACAAATTGAAAACTTGCATCTGGCAGATTGGCCGCGGTATTTAAGTTACTCAGCACAAATTCCAAAGTGTTATTGCTTTTGTCTAAGACTTTAGCCTTGGTAATAATGCTTTTGGTTTTGTCTATAA
>CALRXZ020000223.1:0-3252 GCA_943372255.1 Chitinophaga pinensis | reverse complement strand
TGATGCATATAACAAAGGGTTCAAGGGTTTTAATGTGACGCAAGCTTTGAGTGAAATGATCAAAACAACATCCGAAAATCATTTTAATAGTAATTGGAAATTATTAAACCAATATGGTTATTATCCTTTTGATAGCTTAGATAATGAATCTGTATCCAGAACATTAGAACATGGAGTGGATGATTATTGCTTGGCCACCATGGCAAAAAAAGTTGGAAATCAAGAAATAGCAGCAACTTATTTTAAAAGGGCATTGTATTATAAAAATATTTTTGATTCTACTACAAAACAATTTAGAGGTAAAGACAGTCATGGAAATTGGAGAGATCCATTCAATCCATTAATGGCTACCTCACCCATGAACAATCCCGGTGATTATACAGAAGCAAATGCATGGCAATATTTTTGGACGCCAGCTCAGTATGATGTTGTTGGAATGACACAATTATTAGGTGGTAAGAAACAATTTACTGCTCAACTGGATAGTTTTTTCAGCATTCAAACACCAAACCCCAACAAATTTTTAGGGCAAGAAGCTATGATAGGACAATATGCTCATGGTAATGAACCTAGTCATCATATTGCTTATTTATACGCCTATTCTGATTCACCCAAGAAAGGGCAAAAATTGATACATCAAATTGTCAATGAATTTTATGACAATACTCCCGATGGTATGATTGGCAATGACGATTGTGGACAAATGAGTGCATGGTATATTTTGTCAACGCTTGGATTTTATCAGGTAAATCCTGCAAAAGATGAGTTTGTATTAGGAGCGCCACAAGTTAGAAGGGCAACAATTCATTTGAATAATGGAAAACAATTTAGAGTTGATGCTGAAGGATTGTCATCTCAGAATATTTATTCAAGTGAATCAATTTTAAATGATACCAAGTTGAAAAAATCATTTATTTCATATCAGGAGATTATGAAGGGGGGGAGGTTGTATACGAGAATGACTAATCAGTAATATTTTTTAAATTAATAGCCTTTTTTTCATATTTTAGAAAAGTCCAATTTAATATGAAAAAAATAATTTCTCTTGTCTTTACTTTCTGCATTGCTTTGGCAAATCAAACGATGGCTCAAAGCCCTGCTATGAAAAAAGTAAAAGGGGGCAGCTTTATAATGGGTGGTACTGAATATTATGAAATGCCCGCCCATACTGTTACAATAAGTAGCTTTAAAATGGGTAAATATGAAGTAACTGTGGGAGAATTCAAGGCATTTTGTAAAGCCAATGGCAGGGATATGCCTGCTGCACCTAGTTGGGGCTGGAATGATCAACATCCAATGGTAAATATCAATTTTGATGAGGCTAATGCATATTGCATTTGGTTAAGTGAAAGCACTGGCAAAAATTACCGGCTTCCAACAGAAGCTGAGTGGGAGTATGCTGCTCGTGGTGGTAAAAAAAGCAAAGGATATACTTATGCCGGTAGTAATGATTTAGACGAAGTTGGTTGGAGTTATAATAATGCAGGTGGTCAAACACAGGCCAGTGGTAGTAAAAAGCCGAATGAACTTGGGCTTTATGATATGAGTGGCAATGTTTGGGAGTGGTGCAGTGACTGGTATGATGCATCTTATTATAGCAGCAGCCCATCAACAAATCCAAAAGGGCCATCATCGGGAACTGTCCATGTTTTACGTGGTGGTAGCTGGTCATATTTAGCCGCTGACTGCCGAGTTGCTAACCGATTCCAATACTTCCGCACTCCGGATTATCGTGGCGGTGGTTTAAGGGTAGTGCTTTCAAAGTAAATAGTAATTCAAATTTTGCTAGGTACTATATGCTACTATTTGCTTTTTAACTTTAACAACACAACACCATGTGCGGCTACCTCAGTCTCATAATTATCTTTTGCAATTGCTATATCCTTTTGTCGCCAAACATCACGAATAATTTGCTTACCGGAAATTCCTAAATCACTCCAGCTGACTTTGAAAGTTGCCTTAGTAGAACGTCTGTTAAAAAGGCCTACGGCTATTGAACCATCTTCTAATGGTTTCTTGAAAATTTCTAAAGAATCAACAGCTGAAACCCTTCTGGCACCTATTGCCAATGGATCCTGGTCAATATCAATTACTTCATCATTTGTAATCAGGTTTAGTGTAAAATCATCAAGCTTTTCCAAATCGCAACCCAGTAATAACGGAGCAGATAAGAGACACCACAAACTGATATGAGAATACTGCTCGTCGGGAGTCAATCTTGTAGGATGCGGTTTGCCCCAGCCTACATACCCGATTACCAGCATATCAGGGTCATTATAACGGCCAGGTCCGGAATATGGTGCGCTTTGATTTTGATTAAATCCAATTTTACTAACGGAATTTTGAGCACCACTCTTTCCTTGAACTTCCCAAGAATCATAAATATCACCAGTAGTTCTCCAACAGTTTCCATTAACCGTTGCTCCCCATTTCCATACATCTCCCACTCCATATTGGCACAGGCTATAAACAATGTCTCTTTGTTGAGCCTTCAAGGCTTTACCCATCAACTCGTAAGGATAAACGGCTGCAGCAGAATCAAATCTCTTATTTTTATAGGTGGGTACGCCTTGCGTTGAATCTGTTACAATTCTTCCATAAGAACACCAGTCATATTTAAGAAAGTCAAAGCCCCAGTTGGCATAGGTTTTTGCATCTTGCAGTTCATGCTGCCAGCTACCAGCACATCTGCCACAAGTATATGGGCCAGGAGATGAGTACAGCCCGGCTTTTAATCCTTTGGTATGAATATAATCTGCCAAGCCCTTCATATCGGGAAAACGTGCATTGGGAAGGATATTGCCCTGAGCATCTCTGTAATCACCTTGTAAAGTCAGATCAGTAGTTTTAGTATGGTTATTTTGCCAAAAGTCATCTATATTAATGTAAGTCCATCCATGATTAATCAAGCCGCTATTCACCATTGCATCAGCCGCTTTTTTCACTTTCTCAGCCGATACATTTGCTGCAAAAACATTCCAGCTATTCCAGCCCATTGGGGGCGTGAGAGCGATGGTATCGCCAACCACTACTTTTAAATTTCTTGTAGCAGTTCCCTTTGCATTTTTGGCTTTCAGCATTACATTATATGTTCCTGCTTTTGCAACACTGCCTGTTATCATACCAGTATTGGCATCTAAGCTCAATCCCTTTGGAAGCCCTTTGGCAGAAAAACCGATTGGCCGAATGCCAGTAGCCGGCACATAAAAAAGAAAGGGAGATCCAGGGCGGACACCAAATACTTTTGCCCCA
>CALRXZ020000222.1:0-3307 GCA_943372255.1 Chitinophaga pinensis | reverse complement strand
TGATTTGTAATTCGTCTGCCTCAGTTAAATAATAACTGGTCACGCCAAATCTTGCCGATGCAACCTGCTTAATGGCAGAACGCATGCTGTCTCCATTGGCCATTTTTTCAAAACGAATTTCGTCTTCTCCACCTTCTCCTGTATTGCTTTTACCGCCAAGCCTATTCATTGCAATGGCTAGTGTGGTATGCGCTTCCCAAGAAATGGAACCAAATGACATAGCCCCAGAAGCAAAACGTTTGTAGATATTTTCAGCTGGTTCTACTTCATCAATGCTGATAGAAGGCCTTGTTGGTTTGAATTGAAACTGGCTACGAATGGTACAAGCCCTTAAGGATTGATCATTTACCAGTTTGCTATATTTTTTAAAAGTCTCATAGTCATTCATTTTGGTGCTATGTTGCAACAAGTGAATGGTTTGAGGATTGAATAAGTGGAATTCTCCTTTGCGTTTCCATTGATAGATACCTCCAACAGGTAGACGGTCTACAGGAATCTCTTTTTTACTAAAGGCAAAGAAATGTTTGGACAAGGTTTCTTTAGCAATTTCATCAAGTCCCATGCCTTGAATCCTAGATGTAGCTCCGGTGAAATACAAGTCAACTACTTCTCTATTGAGGCCAATGATTTCAAAGATTTGAGCACCTTGATAAGATTGCAAAGTAGAGATGCCCATTTTAGAGAATACTTTCAGCAATCCTTCGTTAACCGCTTTAATGTAGTTTTTCTTTAGGTATTCAGGGTCTAAGTCCGTATTGATCTTGCCTGAAATTTTCATGTCTCTAATAGTAGAGAGTGCCAGATAAGGGTTAATGGCGGTTGCGCCAAATCCAATCAAGCATGCAAAGTGGTGAACTTCCCAAACGTCTCCTGCTTCTACAATAATCCCTACTTGTCCACGATAACCTTTGCGTATCAAGTGATGGTGAACTGCAGCAGTAGCTAGCAGAGATGGGATAGGGGCGTGATCAGAGTCAATGGCTCTATCCGTTAAAATAATTACCTCAAATCCATCTTCAACGGCGTCTACAGCATATCTGCACAAACGGTCCAAAGCTTTTTTCAAAGAGCCGGGCTTGCCATCTGCTCTAAAATAGGTCTGAAGTGTTTTTGCTTGAAAAATGCCAGTATCAATACTTCTGATTTTTTCTAGGTCATGGTTATTTAAGACAGGGTGTTGCAAAGCAACAACGTGACAAGCCAATGGGTCTTCCACTAATAAATTACCTGTGCTTCCGGCAAAAGTGGCCAAAGACATAACCATTCTTTCCCTGATAGGATCAATAGGAGGATTGGTAACCTGTGCAAAGAGTTGTTTGAAATAACTGCTCAAATGTTGTGGTTCATCACTCAATACAGCCAAAGGCGTATCGGTTCCCATGGATCCAATGGGCTCTTTACCATCCAATGCCATTGGAGCAATGATATTGTCTAGGTCTTCTGTGCTATAACCAAATCCTTTTTGGTATTTAAAAACCTGATCATGTTCCAAATGGGTGAACATAACCCTTGGTTCTGGTAATTCTTCCAGACGGATCTTGTATTTGTTCAACCACTCGTTATAGGGTTTGTGAGAACAGATTTCTTGTTTGAGTTCTTCGTCAGAGATGATGCGTCCCTGTTCCATGTCTACCACAAACATCTTACCTGGTTGTAAGCGTCCTTTTTCAATAATGGTTGATTGGTCAATGGGTAATACGCCTGTTTCCGAGGCCATGATCACGCGGTCATCAGTTGTTACGCAGTAGCGCGATGGTCTCAGGCCATTTCTGTCTAGTGTGGCACCAATGATTTTGCCATCGGTAAATGAAATAGAAGCCGGGCCATCCCAGGGTTCCATCATACAGGCGTGGAATTCGTAAAAGGCCTTTTTGATTGGGTCCATATCATGATTGCCGTCCCATGCTTCAGGAATCAGCATCATCATTACGTGTGGAAGTGATCTACCCGTAAGAGTTAAGAGCTCAATCATATTATCTAAGCTGGCGCTATCTGATTGGCCTGGTGTAACAATGGGTAATAACATGTCCATTTCTTCCTTGCTGAAGAATGGAGAAGTGAATCCTTTTTCACTGGTGCGTAGCCAGTTTAAATTTCCTTGCAGGGTATTGATCTCACCATTGTGGGCAATATAGCGGAAGGGTTGTGCCAATTTCCAGGAAGGAAAAGTATTGGTAGCAAAACGGCTATGAACCAATCCAAAAGCAGAAACCACGCGTTTGTCACTTAAGTCTGGGAAATAGCCCCTTACTTGACCACTGGTTAGTTGTCCTTTATAAACAATGGTTTTGTAAGAAAGTGAAGAAAGGTAAAAACCAATCCCATCTTTTTTTACAGTATTTTGAATGGTATGTGTGGCATAATTGCGCAATACAAATAGTTTGCGTTCAAAAACCTCAGGGTCATTGATATGGTCTGGGCAACCAATAAACACCTGTTCCATGCAAGGTTCTACAGAAAGGGCGGTAGGTCCAATATCATTTCTATTAACTGGAACTTTTCGGTATCCAAGAATTTCCAAACCTAGCTTTTCTGCAGCGCGATTGAAAATGTCTCTACATTCTTCTCTTAGCCTAATTTCTTTTGGAAAGAACAGAAATCCAACACCGTACTTACCATATGAGGGTAAGTGAATACCAAGACTAATACACTCGTCAAAGAAGAATTCATGTGGCATTTGCAACATGATTCCAGCTCCGTCACCGGTATTATTTTCGCAGCCACAGGCGCCACGGTGTTCCATGTTTTCAAGCACGGTCAAGGCATCAGAAATGTGCTGATGCGATTTATTGCCCTTGATATTCGCTACAAAACCTATACCACAGGCGTCATGTTCAAACGAAGGATCATATAATCCTTGTTGGGTTGTTGTGTCAAGCATACGCAACCGAATTATTAATATTCAGGAAATATAATGGTGGGCAATCGATAGAGGCAAATTACAAAATAAAACGCAATTTAAGAAACACTCTATCAAAACTAACAGATAATAGTTGGTTTTGTCTAATAAAACAGCTTATTTGTTAGAAATTATCTAATCTACTAGTGCGGTCATGTATTGATCCGGAAAGGAAAACTTTGGGGTATACTCTTTTTCAAAAATACCATAGAGTGTGCTGCCACTCCCTGACATAGAAGCATATAGGGCTCCAGCTTGGTAAAGGGCTTTTTTTATTTGGGCAATTTCTGGGTATGAAGCCATGACGGGTGCTTCAAAATCATTGATCAATTGATCTTTCCAAGTAGTGATGGGTTCGTTGATGATTGAAATCAAGGAATTTTCTACTGGTTTGGGTCTAATTTGGGA
>CALRXZ020000221.1:0-3319 GCA_943372255.1 Chitinophaga pinensis | reverse complement strand
GAAACGTTTGGATAAATGGTAAAATAAGTAAAATAAATCGGTGAAATGCGGCACTACTGCTATATCTCGGTTTTTTCAGCTAAAATCCAGTCAGAGATGAAAAAAAACAAAAAAGATTCCTCCGTTCTTGTTTTCTGTTTCAATAAAATACCTAATTTGTAAGCCCTAATAAAAAATGTCTGAAAGGTTTTGTTTTTTCAAAACATTTTTTATGTAGCATTGCGAAATCAATTTTTAACTCAACTGTAATTTTTAAAAACCAAAAATCAATTGAATCATGGCTGACATCAAACCAACTGCACCAGCGGCTGCTAAAACCGCAACTTCCGCTCAACCTAAAAAGAGTGGTAACTTGGTTGCAACTATCGCTCCTATTGCCTGTATCGTTCTCGGTTACGTTCTTTGGCGCTTTGTAATCGGTGCCGACGGCAACTTCACTACTCCTGATCCAAATGGTGGTTTTTGGCCTAACCATAAAGGACCTAAGGGTGCTTTACCAAAAATGTACGAAGGTGGTATCATTGTACCAATCTTGATTGGTTGTTTATTGATTGTGGTTTCTTTTGTAATTGAGCGTCTTTTGACTATCACTAAAGCAAACGGAACTGGTAACATTGCTGAATTTGTACGTTCTGTACAATTTCACCTAGCTAACAAAGACGTTGATAAGGCTCTTGCTGCTTGCGACAAGCAAAAAGGATCTGTAGGTAACGTTATGAAAGCAGGTCTTAAAAAATACAAAGAAATGATTACCAACACTGAATTGGCTACCGAGCAAAAAGTGTTGAATATTCAAAAAGAAGTAGAAGAAGCAACTGCATTGGAATTGCCAATGTTGGAAAAGAACTTGGTGTTCTTATCAACTATCGCGTCAGTAGCAACCCTTTTGGGTCTATTGGGTACGGTAATGGGTATGATCCGTTCTTTCTCTAAATTAGGTGATGAAGGTGGTGGAGAAGCTGCTCGTGAATTGTCTCAAGGTATCTCTGAAGCCTTGTACAACACCGCTTTAGGTATTGGTACTTCTGCTGTTGCCATCATCATGTACAACGTGTTCACCACTCGTATTGATGGTATCACTTACGGTATTGACGAATCTGGTTTCACCCTGACTCAAAGCTTTGCTGCTAACTATAAATAATCCTTGATTATTTGTGGAATGCATACAGTTTTGAATCTAATTAGTGAAATCTTAAATTAATAACAATGGGTAGAGCCAAATTACCACGGAAAAGTACCAATATCGACATGACGGCGATGTGTGACGTGGCGTTCCTTTTGTTGTCATTCTTTATCTTGACAACAAAGTTCAAACCCGCGGAAGCCATTGCAGTGACTACACCTAGTTCTGTTGCAGCAAAAGTTGCTGAAACCAAGGACATTGTGTTGATCACCATCGACAAAGACGGTAAGGTTTTCATTTCCATGGACGATGAATCCAAGAAGGAAGTCATCGCTAACACATTGAATACCACCAAGAACCTAAACCTTGACGTACAAAAGTTCAAGAAAGCAGGTTTCTTTGGAGCACCATTCAGTGGGCTGTCTGCTTTTCTTGCTATTCCTGAGGAAGGACGAAAGGGTAATGCCTTACCAGGTATTCCTTGTAAAGATTCCTCAAACAATGAAGTTTCCACTTGGATGGGCTTAGTACTTAGCGCTTACGCTGGTCAAAAAGCTAACATTCAATTGAAAGGCGATAACGCTTCTAAGTATCCAGCATTCAAGAATGTGATTGACGCATTCAAGAAGAATGATATTTTGAAATTTCAGATGATCACCAATCCAGAAAGCGTGCCAGTAGGTACTGAATTATGGAAAAGTGCTATGAAAGGCGAGAAGAGGACAGAATAAGGAACAGAAGTAAACAAGATTATTCAAAAAAATAAATTCTTCCGACATGGCAGAAATGGATACCTCGAGTGGCGGTGGTCATAAAAAAGGACCTGGGGTCAAGAAGAGTAAAAAGCTAAGTACCCGTGTGGATCTTACCCCAATGGTGGATCTAGGGTTCCTGTTGATTACTTTCTTCATCTTCACCACCACCATGAGTCAGCCTACCGCTATGAAACTCTACTTGCCCAAAGATGCGGACAAGCCTGAGGATCAGAACAAGGCCAAAGAATCGGGTGTTATTACCATCCTTTTAGGAAAAGACGACAACGTTTTTTACTATGAAGGACAGTTGGACAATAGCGCTTCAAACTTTAAATCGACTACTTTCAAAGAAATTCGCAACGTAATCTTAGATAAAAAAGCTCGTACTCCTGAAAAGGATCTAGTAGTGGTATTAAAACCATCTGAAGAGTGTACTTATCGTAATGTTGTGGATATTCTAGATGAAATGGCCATCAATGTTTGCAAGCGATATGCATTGGTGGATATTTCAGCAGTTGAATCACAATTGGTGAAAGTATCAGAAGCAGCAGGCGCAGCTGCTCCAGCAAAATAAACAATTGGAATATTACCAATAAAGACACTGAATCATGGATGTAAACCAAATTTTAAAAGCCGATATCCTCGATATCATTTTCGAGGGTAGAAACAAGTCATACGGCGCTTACGATCTGCGTAAGACCTATAACAAGCGTATTACTTACGCTTTGATAGGTACTGTTGCGGTTTGTTTGTTGCTGATACTGGGTACGGTGGTAGCAAATTCTTCAAAGAAAAAAGCTGTTGAAGTGATTGCTCAGGATGTAAATCTTGAGAACATGAAACAGGAGGAGAAAAAGCCTGAACCACCGCCACCGCCACCTCCGCCAAAGCAAGAACCACCAAAAGTGGAGATTACTAAATTCACTCCTCCTAAAATTGTGAAGGATGAAGAGGTGAAGGAAAAAGATGAAATTAAAGAAGTAGAAAAACTGGAAGATACCAAGATTGGTACCGTAAACCAGGAAGGAACAAAAGACGAAGGTATTGTTGCTCCTCCTGTTGAATCTGGTACTGGTAAAGTGGAAGCTCCTAAGCAAGAAGAAGACTACGATAAAGTATTTACCGTAGTACAAATTCCTGCTGAGTTCCCCGGTGGTTTGCCAGCTTGGACTAAGTATTTGGAGCGTAACTTGAACAGGGATTTACCTGTAAACAATGGTGCGCCTCCCGGAAAATACACAGTTGTGGTTTCCTTTATCGTTGACAAGAATGGTGGTATCTCTGAAGTACAAGCCGAGAATGATCCTGGTTATGGTACCAAAGAAGAAGCTGTTCGTGTAATCAAAAAAGGGCCAGCCTGGAAGGCTGCAGTTCAAAACGGTAGAAACGTAATCTATCGTCACAAACAAAGCATTACTTTCCAAGTATCTGAAGAATAATT
>CALRXZ020000220.1:0-3332 GCA_943372255.1 Chitinophaga pinensis | reverse complement strand
TCTTCACTCTTCACTCTTCACTCTTCACTCTTCACTCTTCACTCTTCACTCTTCACTCTTCACTCTTCACTCTTCACTTTCTTCACTAGCTCCCCCAAATCCACCCCACCTGCTTATTTGCATTGGCGGCATTGTTGAACATAGGCGTGAGTAGGCGCTTCCTGCCTTCAATCTCGGTTTGGGTAAAGGGTTGATGATAAAGTTGGGTAATCAGTTCCTGAAAGGCGGTGGCAGTTGTGCCAATATAACAAGCGGGGCTAAGACCAGATCCGGCTACCGTGGCATCATTTACCACACAATGGCGGCCATGAAATAGGGCGTTCACTAATTTCACTTTCATTCCGGTTTCAATATAGGCGGGAATCACATTTATATGGGCTTTGGCCAGCATATCCTGCATTTCTTTTTCAGAAGGGTTGGCAACCAAACAGGTATGAGAATGCACGTGGGCTAGCTCTAGAAGCTGGGGCGATGGATTCTTTCCGGCAATTACCAATGGAATCTTGATCTTCTCAAAAACTTCTTTCAACAGCCAGATAGCGGCTTTTTCATTGGCGTCAACGCTTAGGTCTGCATGATAAAAGCAGTAATTGCCCATACCTTCTAGGCAATCCACCTGCCAATCGGGTAGATAAAGGGGTAAGTGTTCAATGTTTTTGCAACCAAACTCGTCTCTATATACCTGATCATCGGCTTCTGTTACGCCCCAGAATGTGGCTTTTTGAGCCAATTGGGCCTCGTATTTGCGCAATAAGCGGCTCTCATTCCAGTAATAGGCTTTTTTCAAAGGAGAGCTGCTGCTGCGGTATAAGTCTTTATAATAACGGTATTCTACATTGTGTAGGCGTACAAAACAGTTTCGATCCTTGAACCTTGGGTCCATGACTGGATATGTACAATGTACCCCTTCCATGAAAATGGGATAATTGTCTTTGAGTAGGTTTTGTAAAAGATCCTCGTTCTTACGACTAGCTACAATATAAGGAAGGGCACTAGAAATGGCCTGATGCCCCTTGGTACGCGGATAATAATGAACCGACTCGCAGTATTGGTTCAGTACTTCCTGTTTGCCACGGCCATAGTCAAAACAGTGTAAGTGAATTTTTACCCCAGCCGCTTGAAGGGCAGGAAGTTTATAAAAAAGGTCAATTGCCCCGCCATAATCAGCTGGATAGGGCACGTTTAATGAGATAATATGTAGATGCTTGTCCAAATTAGTGTTTTATAAAAATGCAATCATAGAATGCTAGCAAGACCTTTTCTTCGGATTCCCAGTTCAAAACCGCCCTGGCTTGCATGCAATTTTCTTTCAGTCTATGGTACAAAACACGGTCATCCAGCAATTTGTTCAGTCCTTGGGCAATTGTTTCACTTTGGGTGTCAGGGATTAACAAAGCTATTTCCCATTGGTCCTGAATGGTCCGGTATTCTGGGTAGTCTACACAGAGTTGGGGAATCCCAGCCATGATATAGTCAAAAAAGCGGTTGGCCAGAGAATGGTATTGGTTATGCCCTTGGGCTTCAAACAAAGTAATTCCGGCATGAGCTAGTGGGGTAGTAGCTTGCAAAACACTGGGCGCAAGGGGTTTGAATACCTCTATTTTATTGTTAAGTGAATATTCATTAATTATTGATAATGATTGATTTATAAAATTACCTGTTCCGTAAATGCGCAAAGGAGCGGCTACCCATTGCATGGCCGGGATCAGGGTTTCAAAACAGCGTCCATGGTTTACTGCGCCTTGGTAAATGAAGAAGGGTTGCAGTTCTGCCTGCGGCGATGTGTTACTAGAATCCATCTCAATTGCCTTTGGCGATGTATCCAAACTAGATCCTTTGGCGGCTTCAGTTAGCTTGGGCAGGTTGCGTACTACGGCGTAATTAACCCCGTATTCCTGCAGAAAAGCGTTGGCAATCCATTGGTTTACGGTATATCCTAGGGGAAATCGCCGTAGGCTAAAAGATTCAATGGCTTTCCAGACCTTTTGAATGGCTGGTCTGCTCATCACTTCTTTTTGCTGGGTAAAGTACTCATGGGCGTCATAAACCCGTTTTTTGCCCCTAATTAGGCTTACGCCATAGACTGGGAGAATGGTATCTAGGTCAATGGCGCAAAACAGATCGGCTGGTTGAAAAAGCAGGAAAAGAAAGAGTCTTAGGTTAAATTCCAGGTACATCAGCGGTCCCTTGCTAGTCCAACAGTTGAGGCGATGCTGTTCAAAACCCAGCTCGGCAAGGGGAGGTTGACCCTTCATGGATCTTCCTACCAACAAAACCTGGTAACCATTTTTGGCCAGGCTCCCACAGATTCTTTGCATCCGTTGGTCAAAGTTGAGTTGGTTGGTTACCGTGAAAACAAGTCTGGGCAAAATGGATGGGCTTGGTTGTGACAAATATACATTCTAGACACCAAGAATGTGGGTAAAAAAGTAATGCTTTTTGCCTCTTTTTAAAACTGTTAATTGTCTGTAAATCAATTAGTTAAAAATAGTCAATTCAAGTTCCTAGAAAAAGACCTCTTATTTCTCCACCGATTATACACAGGCCCTAGGATGAATTCCATTTTCTATGCCTTTTTTGGTATGTTCGCAAGTACTAAAAGGAAAGAACGTGAGATTAAAATCGCTAGAAATTAAAGGATTCAAAAGCTTTGCCGATAAAACGGTAGTGAGTTTTGACGAAGGGATCACCGGAATTATTGGACCAAATGGCTGTGGAAAAAGTAATATCATTGACTCAATTCGTTGGGTAATTGGGGAACAAAAGATCTCTGCCTTGCGTTCTGAAAACTTAGACGCCCTGGTTTTTAACGGAAGTAAGTCTAGGTCTGCCAGTGGTATGGCAGAAGTGAGTTTGACTTTTGAAAACACCAAAAACCTGCTTCCAACCGAGTTTAGTACCGTTACTGTAACCCGTAGGTTCTATAAAAATGGGGAAAGCGAGTATCGTTTGAACGATGTGAGCTGCCGACTAAAAGATATCCATAACCTATTCTTAGATACCGGGGTTAGTACAGATAGCTATGCCATTATTGAGTTGGGCATGGTAGACGATATTATCAAGGATAAGGAGAATAGCCGTAGAAGAATGCTAGAGCAAGCCGCTGGTATTACCATCTACAAAACCCGTAAAAAAGAAGCAAAAAGCAAGTTAGACGCTACCGAACAGGATCTAGCACGTATTGAAGACTTGCTATTTGAAATCAATAACCAGCTCAAAACCCTTGAGAATCAGTCTAAAAAGGCTGAAAAGTACTTTGAAATTAAGAAGGACTACAAGGAGATCAGCATTGAACTGGCCAAAGCTGCACTGGACGGATTCAACATCACTTA
>CALRXZ020000219.1:0-3432 GCA_943372255.1 Chitinophaga pinensis | reverse complement strand
TACAAACAGATTTGGGGTGGAGTTAAATTTAATATCACCTAGGTTTATTGGGCCTTTTAAATTTAATACCAAGGGGAATTTTACACCTCAAACCAAGTCTACCATTGGTTATGAGTTCTTTGAAAGAAATACCCAATACACCATGAATTCTGCCAAACTTAGTTTTGGCTATATCTGGAAAAGAGATATTACTCAAGAGCACCGATTAGACATTCTTTCTTTAAACCTAGTTCAACCAACCTATATTAATCCAGATTATCAATTAATGTTGGATACCAATATTACTTTGGCTAGAAGTATTGAAAAGCAATTTATTGTTGGTCCTAATTATAACTACAATTACAATTCATTATTAGCAGCAAATAATCGCCCAAATAACTATTTTTTTAACTGGAATATTGACCTCTCTGGGAATTTTATGGGAGCGGTTACAGGGGCCGATATAAGCAATGGTAAGCAAAGAGATTTATTTGGAATTCCTTTTTCACAGTATGTAAAAACGGAAGCGGAGTTTAGACATTATCTAAAAATCAGTAAACGCAATACATTGGTTAGCCGAATACTTGGAGGTATTGGTTATGCTTATGGCAATAGCACTAACTTGCCATTTGTAAAAGCTTTTTTTGCAGGTGGAACAAATGATATCAGGGCCTTTAGGGCTAGGTCATTAGGCCCAGGTTCTTATTACGCAGGGAATGCAGCAACCAGTACGGTATCTTTGCCAGACCAACCCGGTGACCTAAAATTGGAGCTAAACTCCGAATGGAGATTCAAGTTATTTTCTGTTTTATATGGCGCCTTATTTGTAGATGCAGGTAATATTTGGACCATTCGGAATGATTCAAGTAGGCCAGGTTCTCAGTTTACCAGTAGTTTTCTCAAGCAATTTGCTGTTGGAGTAGGAACTGGTTTGCGAGTAGACGTGAGTTATTTTGTACTTCGTTTAGACTTCTCAATACCTGTGAGAAAACCATTCTTGCCAGAAGGTAGCCGTTGGGTATTTAATAAAATTGCCTTTGGCGATGATGAATGGGTAAAACAGAACCTCATTTTCAACCTGGCAATTGGCTATCCCTTCTAGCAATTTGGTCTTGTTGAATTATTCCTTATCCTTGATTTGGGGCCAGTTCTTTTCTGCTTTTTCAATTAACGCAGATTGATTTTTCTTCCAGATTTCTTGAACTTTTAAATTGTAATTGAAATACAATTTTTCATTTACAAGGGTCCAGGTCTCAATTTTTGTTGGTGCTTTGTGTCCATTACCGTCAGAACAACCGTAGGCACAATAACCACCAAATTGGGGGGCATATTTTTCTGGATTTAATGTGAAAAGTTTCAAATTTGATTCGCTAGAAAAGTACCAATCTGCATCTTTCCACCTTGTTTTGATTAGGCTATCTCCAAATACAGGCTTTTGTTGTATGTGAAAGGCAACCACATCATAACCTTGGATGGCTTTACCATCTTTTATAAATATCTCTGATTTTTGAGATTGAACAGATCCGATGGCCATTAAAAAGGAGAAAAATAGAATTATTTGTTTCATTTTTTATAGTGTAGACGAGACTTTGGTTTAAACCTTACAGATTAGCAGAAATCAATTGGTGCTTGCAATTAAAATATATCACTTAAGAATGCTGTTATTTTAAAGAAAAATGAGTAAACATAAAAATCTAATTGGCCACAACTAGAAGGGTTTTGGTTATTTGCGTACCATCATGTAAATTTCATCCATCTTATTCCTTTAGAATGTTATCAAATACTATTAGAATTGCCATTGTTGATGATCATCAAATAGTCATTGATGGTATAAAGGCATTGTTGAATGGTCAGGAAGAATTGGAAGTTGTTATAGTAGATACATCTGCTACAAACATGCTTAAAAGAATGTCTGGTTTGGACATTGATCTTCTATTAACAGACATTATGATGCCTGAAATGAATGGGTATGAATTTGCAAAAGTTGTTAGAAAGAGTTATCCCAATATGAAAATATTAGCACTAAGCATGAGTGGGCAGGGTGAATTAGTTGATGGAATGATTAATCATGCAGACATTAATGGATATGTTCTTAAAAGTATTTGTAAACAAGAATTGTTACTGGCAATAAGAAAAATTGCTGATGGTGGAATTTATTTTAGTGAAGAAGTCTTAAATGAACTTGCTGATTTTAGTCAGATGAGAAAAGAGGAAGAAAAAATTCAACTAACAGTTCGTGAAAAAGAAATAGTGCAATTAATGGAAAAGGAATTTTCAAACAAACAAATTGCAGAATCTTTATTTATTAGTGAAAGAACTGTTGAGACACATAGGAAAAATATTTTCAGAAAAACAAATACTAATTCTGTATTGGGCTTAATAAAATATGCTTATCAACATAAAATCATTCAAAATCTTAATTAAAGCTAGTTATTTTGATAGCCTGACAACTCACTAATTTGCTGTTTAATTTCGCTTTTTTTCTCATTTGACATTGTATCGTTTGAATGATTTTGTAACTGATTTGACATTTCACATATCTGTTCTGTTTGTAACTTAAATCGTTTGCACAAAATGCAAATTGCTAAGTGCAGATTTAATTTAAGAGATTTAATGATAGACAATTTGTTCTCTTCCTTTAATGAAACTAGATAAGTGGCCTCTTTGCAACTGATCATGAAATATTTTTTCATATCCTTTTTCTTTAGTTGATTAAATCCCAATCCAGTTTTTTTCAAGACAGGATCTTAGTTGGAGTTTAGCTCTATGAATTAATACCCAATAATTAGAAGATGTGATTCCTAATATTTGGCAAATTTGATCAGAATCAAAATCCTCCATGTATTTTAAAACAAATACTTGTTGTTGTAGCTCTTTAAGTTTCTGTTTACACTTAGTAAATACCTGATAAAATTCTTTTTTCTCTATATGGGCCATGCCATTTACCCCCCAGTCATTTGGTTGTTTTTCAGAAGTCCAATGGTCCTCTGAATTAAAATAAGTATCTGTTTCGTCTTTGTCACTACTTACAAAATTCCCTTGATTCTTTCTGTAATGGTCAATTATTTTGTTTTTGCAAATTGCAAAAAGCCAATTTTTTTCAGATGCTTCTGCTTTATAGGTCTCCCTAGCTTTCCACGCACTTAAAAAGGTTTCTTGAACAAGATCTTCCGATATATTGCTATTGTTTATCCTTATTTGACAAAATGCATATAGTTGATCTGCATAATTGTCAATCCATTTTTTTGGGTCCAGTTGATATCTTATTTCCATATAATGACTTATTCTGTAAACTAAGTTTTTTCAATAAAAATTAGTTTTCAATGCCAATCTTTTTGTAAAGTCTTTATCAGAATTGTATTTGCTTTTAACATTTGCATACCATCTTTTAATTTCATATAAGGTATTTTCATAGTCTTGTGATTGAGGCTACTAATTTTTTGTAAATATCTC
>CALRXZ020000218.1:0-3432 GCA_943372255.1 Chitinophaga pinensis | reverse complement strand
GACCGCCATCAAACAGGAGAAGCCAAAGAAAAAATTCTGTCGCTTCAAGAAATATGGCATTAAATATGTTGACTACAAGGATATTGAGTTCCTGAAGAAATTCATCAACGAACAAGGTAAATTGTTGCCTCGTCGTTTGAGCGGAAACTCTTTGAAGTATCAACGTAAGGTTCAAGACGCGGTTAAGAAAGCCCGTCAAATGGGAATGTTGCCTTATGTAACTGACCTGTTGAAATAATACAATCATTAGTCACCTTCCCTAACCCCGCTTAAAGCGAGAGACAGTTGTAAAACTGGGAACAGGGGAACTAAACAAATCAAATGCAAGTAATTTTAATTCAAGACGTAGACAATTTAGGTGGTAGGAATGAACTAGTAACTGTAAAAAACGGTTACGCTCGTAACTTCCTAATTCCTGGAAAACTGGCTGTTGAAGCCAATCCTTCTAATTTAAAACAATTAGAAGAGCGCCTAAAAGTAAAAGGCAAGAAAGAAGCTGCTATGTTGGCTGAAATCAACAAAGTAATTGACGTTCTAAAATCTTCTCCAGTGAAAATTGGTGCTAAAACCGGTACTAGCGGTAAGATTTTTGGTAGCGTAACTTCTTTGCAAATTACAAGGGCTATCCGTGACCAAAAAGGTTATGAGATTGACCGTAAGCGCATCAGCATTGTGGACGAGGTAAAAGAACTAGGTGCTTACAAAGCTTCTATTGACTTTGGCAACGGCCATTTGGTTGAGATTGACTTTGAAGTAGTTGCTGAATAAGCTTGATACTCAAATAACTAAAGGCCCATCTGGATAAATCTAGATGGGCTTTTTTTTGCACCTACCCCAAATGTTCATAACTAATCCTATGACAATCATGGATTTGGCTGTAATCCTACTCTGTACCCTTATATACAATTTTTGAAAAAAACAAAAAATGTTGAAAAAAAAATTGGAATATCGGAAAAAACAATAACTTCGGATGTTCAATGGCAGTTCTACTGTTTCTCAGAAGGTTTTTACGTAAATGCTTCCGGGTTCTTGGTTACTGTTTTACCATTGAATTTTTGATCACTTAATTTTTCAAAGAACATGAACATTTACGTTGGAAATCTTAACTGGAACATGACCAGTGAAGACCTGCAGGCCCTTTTTGCACCATTTGGTGAAGTAACCAGTGCCAAAATCGTTACAGACAAGTTTAACAATGATCGCAGCAAGGGCTTTGGCTTTGTTGAAATGGCAGATGATGAAGCAGCTCGCGCCGCTATCGCTGGTCTCCATGACACAGAGAACCTAGGTCGCAAGATTGTTGTAAACGAATCTACCCCTCGTCCAGAAGGCGAAAGAGGCGGCTTCAAAAAGAAGAGCTTTGGTGGTGGTAATGGTGGAAGCCGCGGTGGATACGGTGGCGGAAGCGGTGGTGGAAATCGCGGTGGAAGCGGTGGCGGTTATAACCGTGATCGTGGTACTGGCGGTGGAAACGGCGGTGGATACAACAGGTATTAATCCTACAACACTAAGACTATTCAAGTCCAACGAAAGTTGGACTTTTTTTTATGCTCTTACCTTACCATGGGTAAACTAACAATGAATTCAGTACCCTTACCCAATTCACTATTTACACTTATTGTTCCCCCGTGTTGTTCTACGATTTGTTTGCATATAGATAGGCCCAAACCATAACTGGGTTCACTTTGGGTACCCTTGCGCTTGGCCTTGGTAAAAGGATCAAAAATAAATGGGATGCTTTTTTCAGCTATTCCAATCCCAAAATCCTTAACGGAAACATTGCAATATTTGCCTTGTTTTGATACAACTACTTCAACTTTACCTGACTGATTACTGAATTTAATAGCATTATTAATCAAATTTGCAAATAGTCGCTGACATTTTAACTGCTCCAAATAAAGTATGCAGGTCTCATCAGATTTGATAAATTCAAATTGAAGTTCTTTTTCTTTAGAATTTACGATGGCCATTTCTACAACAGCTTCTACCAATTTATTCAAATCAATAGATTCATATTTATCTGGTTGACTTAATAATTCATTAGACTGTAGCAACTCATTGACCAATGCATTAGAATTCTGACTAGATGATTCTATGAAATCTAACCATTTCAATTGTTCTAAAGTAAGGTTACCCTGTTGACGCATAATCCTGGAAATGCTAATAACATTACTCAAAGGACTTCTTAAGTCATGTGCTAAAGCATACATGATCCGTTCTTTTGTATCATTAGATTTAGATACCTCTTCTAAAGCTTTTTGCAACTTAATTAGACTTTTGAGATAAATGTTTTTTAGATACAATAAGGAAATACTAGATAAGAAAAATGGTACAAAAACTTGTGCAACCCTATACCCTATTAGGTTAGATGGAATACCATTTGCTATAATATCTAAATACCTACAATAAGTAAAGCCTGCTGAAAGCAAAAAAATAAAAACAATAAATTTCCAATTACTATCAAAAATCACTGCACCTGCAACCATCATGACCAATACTCGGTATTCCGAACCGTTTTTATATTTTAAAGCTACATAGAATGCGATGGCTGATAATAGTATCAGAATTAAAGACCTAAAAAATCTATATTTTTTATGATAGCCAATCCATATTGTAATAGCAAAAAAAGATAATTGAATGGTATTTATAATGGCCAATTCATGTTTACCATTATTCAAATTTGTAAGCAGGGTAAAAACAATAAAAGGGATCACCGTAAACGCAAACAAATTAAACATCCTTTGCTTATGGAGATCTACCAAATCATCCGAATCCGTTATACCAAAATCAAGTATTTTATTAAACCATTCCTTCATTGCTGATACATTGGGTTAAAGCGGATACCTAAAGCTAATCATTTAACTCGTCTTCAATCATTAAGATAGTGCTATTAAATAAAATAGACAATTCAAATTTTAATCATTTTTAAAAGAATTCAAAAACAATCCAATATTCACTTGAAAACTAGAATGAAACTACTTTCTTTTCATTCCTCACTTCACCTTCCTCACTTCCTTCCTCCTCTCTTCACTCTTATCTATTATCTCTTCACTTTCTTCTTCTTCACTTTCTTCATGTAAGGGCATAAAAAAACCTCGATCAATAAAGATCGAGGTTCAATAAATATGGCAGCTACCTACTCTCCCGGCTTAACGCGAGTACCATCGGCCATGAGGGACTTAACTTCTCTGTTCGGAATGGGAAGAGGTGAACACCCTCGGCAAAACCACCATAAGTCATTCAAATAATAATAGATGCATAATCTATTACCATTAATAAGTTACATATTGGGACAAAATCAAGAAAAATAGAATAAAAAAATAAAGCTTACGGGCAATTAGTACTACTTGGCTTTAATGTTACCATTTTTACACCTATAGCCTATCAACGTCATAGTCTTTGACGACCCTTAAAAGTAAACTCATCTTGTGG
>CALRXZ020000217.1:0-3505 GCA_943372255.1 Chitinophaga pinensis | reverse complement strand
TTAGTTTGGTATCAGTAAGTCTTTGTTCGGTCATTTTTTTTCCAAAAAAGGCAAAAATTTGCAAGCTATATGACTTGTCTACCGATTTATCAAACTCAAAAATAATATAGGAAGTAGCAGGGTTGGGATACACACGCATAATCTTGGTACTAGTGACCATGGGGGTCTCATTGTCTGCAACAAAACTGCTGCCAACAACTAGTAAGATCATTAAAGAGAGCGTGTATAAATACTTCATAAGCTTCCAGGCCCATTGGTTTTCAATGGAAAATTAGCAAAACATTGTTAAATAAAACAATATTGTCAATTTTTTTAACATAAAGAGGCCTCGCACTACTCGTGCGAGGCCCAAAATTATTCCAATGAATTAGTTTAATCCAGCCAAACATTCTTGGATGGCAGTAAAGCTAGGCAAGTCACCCGGTGTAGGGCAAACTTCTGCATAACGAACTACGCCTTCTTTGTCTATTACAAAAGCGGCACGTTTGCTCACACCTTGCATACCAAAAGCTGGGAAGGTTTCATACAAAACGCCAAATGCTTTTGCAGCATCCTTATTGAAATCACTCAACAAGGGGAAATTTAATTTTTGTTCTTCTTTGAATTTACCCAATGTAAACAGGGAATCCACAGAAACACCCAATACAGTTGCATTGGTATTGTTGTACAAGGCAATATTGTCGCGAATACTGCACAATTCAGCGGTACAAACACCGGTGAAAGCCAGAGGAAAAAATAACACTACGGTGTTCTTATCAGATGCGCCTAGGGCAACTTGATTTTTCTCTGTATCAAACAAGGATAATACGGGGGCTTTTTCGCCAACTTGAATGCTCATGGTAAAATTTTTAAGTGCTGCAAAATACGTCAACTACCCATTTGAATGGTCATTGATCATTACGAAAGAGGAAACAATTTTTCTTTCTAAAGGTTTAAAGGCCTTAAATTACCATTTCTGGCACTTGTTCTGGCACAGTTAACCTTCCGGCAGTTTTTGCAACAATCTCTGCTACAGTAACTCCAGGAGCCCTTTCTAGTAGGATAAATCCCTCCGGTCCAATCTCAAGTACTGCTAATTCAGTTACCACTTTTTTGACGCACTGAATTCCAGTTAGAGGCAGACTGCACTGGGGTAATAATTTGCTCTCTCCTTTTGGATTGGTATGCATCATGGCCACTATAATATTTTTGGCACTGGCTACTAAGTCCATGGCCCCACCCATACCCTTTACCATTTTACCAGGGATTTTCCAATTGGCAATATCTCCTTGATCGCTCACTTCCATGGCGCCTAAAACGGTTAGGTTAATCTTACCTGCACGAATCATTCCAAAACTTTCTGCACTGTCAAAAAAAGCCCCTCCTTTAATAAGGGTCACCGTTTCTTTTCCTGCATTGATAAGATCTGCATCTATGGTTGCTTCAGTTGGATAAGGCCCCATACCTAGTATGCCATTTTCACTTTGAAAAAAAACATCCATGCCTTGGGGAATATAATTGGCCACCAAAGTGGGAATGCCAATACCAAGGTTTACATACATACCATCGCGCAGCTCCTGCGCAATGCGTTTGGCTATGCCATATTTGTCAAGTGCCATGTGATGGTTTTAGTGGGATGATGGAATTTGTACCGTTCTGCGTTCAATTCTTTTTTCATAATTGCTGCCCTGAAATATGCGGTGTACATAGACTCCGGCCACGTGTACCTGGTCTGGATCTATTTGTCCAGGGGCTACCAATTCTTCTACTTCTGCAATGGTAATGGTTCCGGCTTTGGCCATGGAAGTTGAAAAATTTCTGGTAGTTTTTCTAAACTGTAAATTTCCTAAATGGTCTCCACGCCAAGCTTTTACTAAGGCAAAATCTGCGTGTAATGCCAGTTCCATTAAATGCATTTTTCCATTAAATTCCCTTACTTCTTTTCCTTGGGCTATTTCAGTCCCGTATCCTGCAGGTGTAAAAAATGCGGGGATTCCCATAGCAGCCATTTGAATGCGGGTGGCCAGAGTACCTTGTGGCACTAAGTCTACTTCTAATTCACCACTCAGGAGTTGTCTTTCAAATTCTGCATTCTCACCAACATAACTACTGATCATTTTTTTAATCTGTCTGGTTTGCAAAAGCAAGCCCAATCCAAAATCATCTACTCCAGCATTATTTGAAATACAAGTAAGACCTTTAACAGCTTTGTCTACTAGGGCCTTGATACAATTTTCAGGAATGCCATTTAGGCCAAACCCTCCTAGCATAAGTGTTGCGTTATCAGGAATGTCTGCAATGGCTGAAACAGCATTAGTAAATACTTTATTCATGGGCAT
The DNA here is from genome assembly GCA_943372255.1 of Chitinophaga pinensis. GTDB lineage: Bacteria > Bacteroidota > Bacteroidia > Chitinophagales > Chitinophagaceae > Sediminibacterium > Sediminibacterium pinensis_M. The sequence goes on along the minus strand of CALRXZ020000217.1, from coordinate 1,187 downwards.
AATTATGACCCGAAGTTAGAAAAACTAATGATTGTTAGCGTTGACTTTTGGGAATTTTAACAGGTGGTGGTGGAGGCGGCGCTTTTTCCCTTTCTTTAAAGGCATAAATGGAATCCATCAATTCTTTGAATTCCTTGGGATGAGTTTCATAGTATTTGTAACTATTGTAAAACTGTTTACGGGTAGTGCCGTGTATGGCAAAGACTTGCTCATACAATTGGATATTCTCTTTTTTACGCAAGTTTAAACTGTCTTTGAGTGTGGTTTGAGTATACCACTCATCAGCACGCATGATATCCCACATGGCTAGTTTCATGGTGTTGATAGGCAATATGACTTGGTCCTTGGGTGTCTTTTTACAAGCCAAGAATAATAAGCAAACTCCCAATACTATGATCCATTTCCTACTCATTGTAATGCTTGTTTGTATTTGCTTGAATTCACAATATCTATCTCACTCAGTATTTCTACTGCCCTTGCTTTTTCTGTTGCCGATGCGTCTTTAAAAATACCCACCAATTCTTGGTATTTTCCTTGCATAAAGAATTGCAGGATCATGGTATTGGGGTTTTCCTTATTAAATGCTTGCAATTGTATCAAGGCTTGTAAAATATTGCCTCTGGCTTCGGCTTCATTATCATATAGCTTATCCATACCAGCACGATAATAGGTATAGATGACATCATGAATAATATTGTATTTACTATTGGTCAGGTTCTCATTGAGCCAGTATCTATTGCGCAGACCATCAAAGATGCGCCAACCTGCAATATTCTTCCCTTCTGGTGCATTGGTAACTACATTTAGTGCTTTATTAAACTGTTTTTCGCCAGCTTTGGGGCTAAATGAATCATTGTCCAATCCAATGATAGAATAGGCATAAAAAGCAAATACGGCCGTTAGATTGGCGGCAGAAGCATCATTGCCTTGTACCCTATTTTCATTGAATTCAACGGGTTGAAATTCTATGTATTTAAAGGTTAGATCTGCGTCTTGGTAATTAACAATGGCTGATTTATAGGAAGCATTAAAAATGGGTCTAGCCGCTTGTACCGTAAGTGTTGCTTTGAAAATATTGGGCTCCACTACTTGTTCTATGTTGATAATAAAACTGCAGTCAATTTTCTCTTGTAATTTATAGGTTTCATTGGTCCACTTACGAGTATTAAGTAGGTTGGTTAATTGTT
>CALRXZ020000216.1:0-3530 GCA_943372255.1 Chitinophaga pinensis | reverse complement strand
AGAGTGAAGAGTGAAGAGTGAAGAGTGAAGAGTGAAGAGTGAAGAGTGAAGAGTGAAGAGTGAAAAATATTTATCCTTTAAAATTAATCAAAAGTGTTGCTTAACTGCAACACTTTTTTTATTTAAAATTCACAAGTTGTTGGTCTATTAACTCACTAACGTCATAGAGGCCGGCAATTTTTTTGATGACTGATTCTACAACGGCATCTGGGCAACTAGCGCCACTAGTGATTAAAATGCGGATAGGATCTTTTTCTGGTAAAAAACCTTGCACCGTTCTTTGTTCTTTTGTATGCCAATTGCAATCAACAATATGATGCTTATCAATAATTCTCTCTGGCGTATCAATAAAATAGGTTGGTAGTTTTGCTTCACAAAGCTCTACCAAATGAGAAGTATTACTGCTATTGTATCCACCAATCACAATTGCTAAGTCTGCTGCTGTTTCTAACATGCCCCCAACTGCTGTTTGGTTGTCATTAGTAGCATAACACAAAGTATCTCGTGTATCGGCAAAATGTTGATCAATGGTTTCAGTAGTTAGCTCATACTTTCTAATCATCACATTTTTTAGATAATCAGAAATGGCTTGGGTATCTGTAGCCAGCTGTGTGGTTTGATTTACTACACCAAATTTTACCAAGTCTTTTGTAATGTCAAAACCTTCTGAATACCGTCCTTTGAAAACATCATAAAATTCGCTAGCGGGTTTTTCTCCTGTTATGTATTTGGCAAGTTCAACAGTTTCTGCCATATCATTCACTACTACAGTAGCAGTGTGAACAGCAGCGTGTGAAAATGTGGCGCGTGTTTCCTCGTGTTTGGGTTTACCATGTATAACAATACTATAACCCTTCTCTGCAATTTGTTCACTTCTGTTCCAAACCTTCTCAACAAAAGGACAGGTAGTATTGTATTTAGCCGTGGCAATACCCTTTTTTTCTAATAAAGCTTCAATATCAAGGGTGGTACCAAATGCGGGAATAATGACAATGTCATCTGCTGTTAATTCATCAAATGAAATCATCTGTTTGCCATAAGTGTCTTGCATAAATTGAACACCCATGGCAATTAAGTCTGCATTTACTTGTGGATTATGAATCATCTCACTTAAAAGAAAAATTCTTTTTCCCGGGTTCTCTGCAACCGTACTAAAAGCAATTTCAATAGCATTCTCCACGCCATAGCAAAATCCAAAATGACGGGCTAGATAAATTTGAACTTTGCCCAAATCCAACAATGTAGGGCTTAGATCTTTTTTTAATTTATCCTGAGCCTTTCTATACTGTTTTATAGCAGTAATAAGCGGGCTACGGTATTCTAATGGAACGTTGAATTGCTTCATATGTGACTATAACGGTTTCAAAAGTACAAAGTTCAATGCAGTAATCAGAAAATGAACACAGACCAAGTATGTTTTGGGTGGATTGACTCAGTAGTTTTTGTAATTTTAAATACTCAATTTGCAATTATGAAAACCCGTTTCTGCCTTTTGTTTCTTTTGAACTTTTGTTTTGGTTTGCTTCAGGCCCAGTCTAACAAGTTAGTCCCCATTTTTGATGGTAAAACGCTTGCTGGCTGGCGTACCTTTCAAAACAAGCCTTCTGATTCATGGAAAGTGGTGGGTGGTCTTTTGTATGGCAATGGCCTGAATAAAGGCAATCATGCAGACCTGATTACGGAAGCCGAGTATGAAAATTTTAAACTGGTTTTTGACTGGAAAATCTCTAAGGGGGGTAATAGTGGTTTAATGTATATGGTCAATGAGCAATCTGATGCCAGCTTTCACAGTGGTCCAGAATACCAATTATTAGATGATCAGGGTTATCCTGAAAAAATAGAGAACTGGCAAAAAACAGGGGCCAATTATGCCATGCAGGCACCCGCCATGGATGCTACCCTTCCAGCTGGGAAATGGAATCATACTGTAATTATTGTAAATCGCGGACGCGTAGAACATTGGTTAAATGGGAAAAGGGTGGTAGAATATGAACTTTGGAGCGATGCTTGGAACAAGGCTAAAGCTGCTGGTAAATGGAAGGACTATCCCCAGTACGGGATGAGTAAAAAGGGCCATATTGCTATTCAAGACCATGGGGGCGATATCTGGCTAAAACATATTAAGATTCAAGAGCTCTAGTAGGCCTAGGATGGTCTTGAGCATGGATGCCTTATCTTTGCCGCATGCATTATGTTTCCGTTGAAGGTCTGACCAAGAGTTATGGCATTAATCCGCTTTTTAGAAATATTTCCTTCCATATTAACGAGGGTGACAAAATTGGCCTAATTGCCCGTAATGGGGTAGGTAAATCCACTTTATTACGCATTTTGGCGGGTCAAGAGACCGCTGATTCCGGTAAGTCTTGGATTAATAAAGACGTAACCGTTGCTCTATTTGAGCAGGATCCCCATTTTGAAGAAGACAAAACCGTCTTAGAGAATATCTTCCATTTAAAACACCCCATTATCACGGCCATTCGTAAATACGAAGACGCTATGGAGCAAGAAGACGGGGAAATGATTGCGGAATCCATTGCAGAAATGGAAGACCTCAACGCCTGGGATTTTGAAGCCAAGGTAAAACAGATCCTAGACAAATTAAACGTACACCATTTAAAGAATCCCGTGAGCGAGCTCTCAGGGGGGCAAAGAAAAAGGGTAGCACTTGCCAAGACCTTGATTGATATTGGTTTTGAGCACCAACATACCATGCTCATGATGGATGAGCCCACCAACCATTTGGATGTTGAAATGATTGAGTGGCTGGAACAATACTTGAACCAAGAAAATGTAACCCTATTATTGGTTACCCACGATAGGTATTTTCTAGACGCAGTTTGCGAAGAGATTTGGGAATTAGAACGCGAAAACATGTATGTCTACACAGGCAACTATGAAAACTACATGGAGAAAAAAGCTGCAAGAATTGAAAGTGAGCTTGCCAGTATTGATAAGGCAAAAAATACCTTCCGGAAAGAATTAGAGTGGATGCGCAAACAGCCTAAGGCTAGAACCACTAAAAGTAAAAGCAGACAGGATAATTTTTATGAAGTAGAAGCCAAGGCCAAACAAAAAATTGAAGACGTTCAATTACAGTTAGAAGTAAAGATGAGCCGCTTGGGTGGCAAAATTGTAGAGATGAAAAAGGTCTACAAATCATTTGGCGATAAGCCCATTTTAAAAGGATTTGAATACAATTTTAGCAAGGGTGAACGCATTGGTATAATTGGTAAGAATGGAGTAGGTAAGTCTACGTTTATGAACGTATTGCAAGAACTGGAACCCGCAGATAGTGGTAAGATTGTGGTAGGTGAGACCATTGTTTTTGGTAATTTTTCTCAAGCCGGTCTTGTTATCAAGGATGATATGCGCGTGATTGAATACGTGAAAACCTTTGCAGAGAATTTTCCTTTGGCAAAAGGAGGAAGCCTAAGTGCAGCGCAGTTTCTAGAGCTTTTCTTATTCTCACCAGATAAACAATATACCTATCTCTCTGCTTTGAGTGGAGGAGAGCGCAAGCGTTTGCAATT
>CALRXZ020000215.1:0-3564 GCA_943372255.1 Chitinophaga pinensis | reverse complement strand
TGTAGATCTCTGTTATGAAATTCATCCGGGAGAAGACTTACACGATGGCATTAGCTATGAAATGTTTTTGGAAAAAGTAGGCAACCACAAAAGGGCCAACCTACTATATGACCCATCGCACTTTGTGCTACAAAGCCTAGACTATCTGGCTTATATAGACTACTATCATGAGCGCATTAAAATGTTTCACGTAAAAGACGCAGAGTTTAATCCAACTGGAAAACAAGGCGTTTATGGTGGTTATCAAAACTGGATAGACAGAGCTGGCAGGTTCCGTTCGCTGGGCGATGGTCAGGTAGATTTTAAATCTATCTTTAGCAAGCTGGCCGCTTACAATTATAAGGGCTGGGCGGTGATGGAATGGGAATGCGCCATCAAGCATCCTGAAACCGGTGCTGCAGAAGGTTCTGTGTTTATCAAGGATCATATTATTCGCGTTACAGAAAAAGCTTTTGACGATTTTGCCAATACCGGATCAGATGAAGCATTTAATAAACGCATTTTGGGAATTCAGTAATAACTTTAATTATTCATATTTAAAATTTAAAGCATTGAAAAAGTATCTAGTAGCAATGAGTGCCTTATTAGTTTTGGCAGCTTGCGGTGGCAGTAGTTCAGAGAAAAAAGAAACCCCTAGTGTTAGTGCAGAACCAGCAGCAGCTCCAGCTGCCAATGACATCAGCGCCAATCCTGATTATGAAAAAGGTTTGACCCTGATTGCCAAATCTGACTGTTTAACTTGTCATAAAACCGATACCAAAAATATTGGACCGGCCTATAAAGATGTTGCTGCCAAGTATGAAAACAATGAAGAAAACCTGACTTTACTAGCAGGTAAAATTATCAAAGGTGGTTCTGGTGTTTGGGGTCAAGTGCCTATGACACCGCATCCAGCATTATCTGAAGAAGATGCCAAACAAATGGTGAAATATATTTTCTTACTACGCAAATAAACCAACATGCAAACATTGCTTTTAGCCAGTCTTGTATCCCTTTCCCTTTTAGTGGGCAATCCTGACAAACCAACAACACCCATTCAAACTGAAAAAGGATTCAAGTCACTCTTTGATGGCAAAACCAGCAAGGGTTGGCATGTATACGGCAACAAATCAGGTGGAGAAGCCTGGAAAGTGGAAGACGGTGTACTTCACTTAGACGCCGGATATAAAAAAGCCAATAAAGGCAATGGAGGTGGAGACCTGATTACCGATGGCGCTTATGAAAATTTTCATTTGAAAATAGAATGGAAAATTTCTCCAAAAGGCAATAGCGGTATCATTTTCTATTCTCAGGAAGACACAGCAAAATACAAGGAATCTTGGTGGACTGGTCCTGAAATGCAGGTACTAGATAATGATGGTCATAGCGATGGTAAAATTATCAAACACCGTGCTGGCAATCTCTATGATTTAGTAGAAGGCAAAGAAGGCGTAGTAAAACCTGTAGGCGAATGGAATTTGGCTGAAGTAATCAGTAATAAAGGCAAACTGGAACTCTTGTTAAACGGTGTAGTAGTGGTTTCTACCACCTACGGCGATGATAACTGGAAGAACCTGATTGCAGGAAGTAAATTCAAAACCAAGCCAGATTTTGGTAAGGTTTTTAAAGGCCATATTGCTTTGCAAGACCATGGTGATGACGTGTATTTCCGCAATATTCGCATCAAGCAACTCTAAACACTCAAACAACAACCAATACCAACAATTGCCATCCTCTAGGGGATGGCTTTTTTGTGCCCAAGCATTTGCTTTATCTTAGCATCATGGAAATACAAAGCGATGAATACTATATGCAACAAGCGCTTAAAGAAGCGCAGAAAGCTTATGATGCAGACGAAGTACCAGTAGGTGCTGTTGTGGTCCAAGACGGCAAGATCATTGCCCGTGGTCATAATCAAGTAGAATTGTTAAACGACGCTACAGCGCACGCAGAAATTCTAGCTATTACATCGGCCTTTGCCTTTATGGGTGCCAAGTATTTACCAGATGCCACCCTCTATGTAACCCTAGAGCCTTGTCTCATGTGCGCCGGAGCCCTTTACTGGAGCAAGATTGGTCGCGTAGTTTTTGGGGCTTATGACGTTAAAAACGGCTACCAACATATTACCAAGGAACTGTCTCCCTTTCACGTTAAAACCAAACTAGTAGGCGGGGTTTTAGAAGCCGACTGCAGTTTTATCATCCAGAGTTTTTTTAGGGCCAAACGCTAGCCCATTTTCGAGATGGGAAAGAAATGAAATCTTCGAGGGTTAATCAACTTTAAGGGAGTAAATTTGTTTTCACCTTTTATAAAAACCATTATTATATGTCATTTACACTAGCACCTTTACCGTACGCACACGAAGCTTTGGAACCACATATTGATACGCTGACCATGCAGATTCACCATGGCAAGCACCACCAAGCTTATGTAGACAATTTGAACAAAGCCCTTGCTGGCACTGCAAATGAAGGCAAGACCCTTGCTGAATTAGTTGCCGTAGCTGGTAGCATTAGCCCTGCTGTTAGAAACAATGGTGGCGGTCACTGGAACCATACTTTCTTCTGGGAAAGCTTAGCACCAAACGCTGGAGGTACTCCAACAGGCGCTTTAGGCGATGCTATTACAGCAGCATTTGGCTCTTTTGATGCATTCAAAGAAAAATTTGCAGCAGCTGGTATGACTCGCTTTGGTAGCGGTTGGGCTTGGTTGATTGTAAAAGATGGCAAATTAGAAGTTTCTTCTACGCCAAATCAAGACAATCCTTTGATGGATGTTGCTGAAGTAAAAGGCCAACCTATCTTGGGTGCTGACGTTTGGGAACACGCTTATTACCTGAAGTATCAGAATCGCAGGGCAGATTATTTGTCTGCATTCTGGAATGTTGTAAACTGGACCAAGGTTGCTGAGCGTTTTGCGGCTGCTCACTAATCTAGAAATCGGTCTTTGAAACAGACCAATCAAACAGAAAATAGCTTAGTTTTAATCCCGCTTCGGCGGGATTATTTTTTTAAAAAATCAGCATCATGAAACAATTGACTTACAGCCTTCTTGCATTGACCTTATTAGCTTCTTGCTCTTCTAGTATCAAACGCGTGTATGTGTTGAGTAAGGGACCAGCTACTATTGATGAAGCCTCTAAAACCATTAGCGCTAAAGACGGTACCGGTCATGAAGAAAAAGTAGTGAACTACACCGATGCTACTGCTACCATTCAATTAGATGCTCCAGGTGGCAAAACCTCTGTAACCCTTACCGATAAAGGTTTGTACGTGATAAATGTAAAAAATGACACCATTATTGGCGCCTTACAAAATTATACTGCACCTAAGTTGCAACAGAACTTACTTACACAAGAAGACTTGAAAGTTAAGATTGATAGTTTGCAACAATTGGTAGCTGGAAAAATTGTATCCAAAGAAAAGAATTTCTTTATCCTGCCCAACCAAGCAGTAAAGATCACAGACAATTTGGAAGCCATTATTGTAACCCCTTATCACCAAATGCGTTCTGCTGAAAAAGTAGACGGACAAGCACCAGAAGTGTATCGTTTTTACAGCATCCGCGAAATCAGGGAAACCATTG
>CALRXZ020000214.1:0-3606 GCA_943372255.1 Chitinophaga pinensis | reverse complement strand
AAGAAGCGACCTTTCGCGTCTACCGTTGCTTCATATTCTCCGTGAAATCCTTGCATTTGTGAGTAAGTTTTCTATTTTTTACCACTTGTTGACACAAAATAACACTTTTTCCCACTTTAAATCGCCATTTAAAGCGTTTGTATTTATCCACAAGTCCCATCTGCCGCAAACCCATGCTGGCAAACAGTTACAGCCAATATTGTTCAATAGTGAGGTGAATAGCATGTGAATAGCTGTGGATAACCCGTGAATTAGCCTAAAACAGGACATTTTTGAGGTATTTAGTGCTAAAAACAATGAATTTTAACCTAAAAATGAAAGAAAATAGGGCTGCGCGATGCCCATTTTTTTGAAAACTCGCTTTCCAAATCAAACTGAAAATGGCGAAAAGCTGTGGGCTAAAACAAAATTTTGGGTGATTTTGGGGCAATTTTGGCCCAATTGTGGTAAAAAGTGGTAGACCGGATTTAACTTCACGGCCATGTTAGCGGAGCAGGTAAAGAAAATACAGATCAAGGACTATAGTTATGAGTTGCCCGATGAACGGATAGCCAAATTCCCTCTTGAAAACAGGGACCAAAGCAAATTATTAATAACCAATCGGGCACTTAATCAGGGATCCCATGCAGTTACTGACTTAGAAACAAGTTCATCAACCACCCAACAGGCATATCAAATAGACCAATACCTGAACCTGGCCAATCACTTACCGGCCAATAGTTTCCTGGTCTTTAATAATACTAAGGTGGTTGAAGCCCGAATCCTGTTTCAGAAACCAACAGGAGGGGTGATTGAACTGTTTTGCTTGGAGCCTGATTCCATTTACCCCGATATCACATCGGCCATGCTACAAAAGGGCTCCGTGTATTGGAAATGTTTGGTTGGTGGGGCCAAAAAGTGGAAGGAAGAGTTTTTAGAGAAAACGATCATTGATCAAGGACAAAATATCACGCTCAAAGCCCGCCGCGTGGCCCAAGGCGCAGAAGCTTATTTAATAGAGTTTAGCTGGAGTCAAGACCAAATGAGTTTTGCCGAGCTCTTGCATATAGCGGGGTTGATTCCCCTACCACCTTATTTGAATAGGGCTGCTGAAAATAGCGATACCGAAAGGTATCAAACCGTCTATGCCAAACACGATGGTTCTGTTGCAGCACCCACTGCGGGATTGCATTTTACAGAAGGTGTTTTTGCAAGTCTTGAGGCAAAAGGAATTAGTAAAGATTTTGTCACCCTGCATGTTGGCGCCGGAACTTTTAAGCCGGTTAAAGCTGACGCCATGGAAGACCACGAGATGCACGCAGAATTTATTGATGTGTCTATTTCTTTTATTGAAAACTTGCTCAGCCGCTTGGGCAATCCCATAGTTCCAGTAGGGACCACATCTATGAGAACCCTAGAAAGTTTGTACTGGTTGGGTTTGAAGACCATGGCCAATCCTACAATTAGTTTGGCCAATCTAACCGTGCAACAGTGGGATCCTTATGAAGAAAGTGGCGCGCAAGATTCTAAACAAAATTCAACTTTTAATAGCGATTCTATTTCAGCGAGCATCGCTTTAGCGTCATTGCTGCAGTGGATGCAATCACAGCAGATGACGCGGTTAATTACTAAAACGCAAATTATCATTGCGCCGGGTTACCAATTCCGCATTTGCAGTGGATTGATTACCAATTTTCACCAACCACAATCAACCCTCATATTGCTGGTTGCCGCTTTAATTGGTGATACCTGGAAAGAGCTCTATGCTTATGCCCTAAAAAATGATTTTCGATTTTTGAGTTACGGAGATGGATGCTTGATCTGGAATGCTCAAGCCATTTGAAAAACATAGGGCTTAAGTTGAATGCCTTTCATTTTCTTTTCTGCAATTCTTAAATCATAAGTTGCCTGCATTCTAACCCAAAGCTCTGCGTTTCCGCCAAATACTTTAGCTATTCTTAATGCCATGAGTGGGCTAATTGCAGCTTTTTCATTAAGTACATTTGATAACGCGGCTCTAGTTACACCAAGCATTTCAGCTACTGCTGTAATTGAGAGTTTATTAGCTTTAATAATCTCTTCTTTTAAAAGCTCACCTGGATGGGTAAGTTTATTGATAGCCCTTTTCATTATTTTGAATTTATAGATTAATGATAATCTAGAAAGTTTAGATCCAAAATATTTCCATTTTCGAATCGAAATATAATTCTCCAATTTTCTTTTACAGTCACACTCCAATAGCCTTCATAATTACCATTTAATTGATGTACGCGCCAATTTTTAAAAGGAAGTAAGTCCTGAGGAAGAAAGTTGACATCACGCAATGTATCTATGAGTAATCTTATTTTATTCCTTTGATCTGCTGGTAATTTAGATGCTATACCTCTCTCCCAATATTCCTGTAACCCTTTGTGCTTAAATGATACAATCATTGGATTGCTGTGTAAAGTTATACAATACGAAAATTTATTCAAAATGAATCTTTCCTAAATGATCCATTCTTGTAGAATTAGATAGAAATTAATCAACTATAAATGAATAAATAAGGATGGGAACTTGAAAGAATTTAATGTAAAATCGTTTCACTTAAGGTAGATTCAATTCACGTTTTAGAAATGTGGGTATTGATTTTTCAGAAAAAATAATTTAGTCCATTTTTATACTAGAACAAGTATAAATCAGGGGTGTCTATTTTATACTTGAACGAGTATAATCTTGGGAATGTTTTTATACTAGAACGTGTATAAAATAGAGGGGTTGTTTTTATACTAGAACAAGTATAAAAATGGGGTGTTTTTAAAACCTCCAAAAACAAGTACCGGCCCGGCAGGATGAATTTAGGTTAATGGAATTTCAATGGTAAAAGCAGATCCCTTGCCCACTGCACTTTCAACACGAATCTTTCCTTTGTGCGCGTCAATCACCGTTTTCACATAACTCATACCCAAACCAAAACCTTTTACATTGTGGAGGTTCCCTGTGTGTGCACGATAAAATTTTTCAAAGACGCGCTTCACGGTTTCCTTACTCATCCCAATACCATTGTCTTCAATGCGAATGACCAATTGTTTGTTGGTACTATGCGTAGAAATTTTTAATTCAATGGTTTCTTTGGAATATTTGATGGCATTGTCTACCAAATTAGAAAGCAGGTTTCCAAAGTGAACAGGATCTACAGCAGCAAGGTCATTTTTGGCGTTGTAGAGTTTGGTTACTTGGCCGTTTTTACCTTGTAATTGTAATTGATAATTTTCTAAAATCTGATCAAGCATTTCGTGTAAATGCGTTTCCTCTTTCCTCAATTCCAATTCTTGCTTTTCCATCAAAGCCGCTTGCAGTATGGTTTCTACGTGCTTGTTCATGCGCACATTTTCTTCCTTGATAATCCCACTGAAATAATTCATCTTCTCAGGATTGTTGCGCACTTTTTCATTGCGTATTGCATCCACTGCCAAAGAAATAGTAGCCAAAGGCGTCTTGAATTCGTGGGTCATATTGTTGATAAAATCGCTCTTGATTTCTGAGAGTTTTTTCTGATTCAACAAAGAGCGCACCGTAACATAGAATGCAGCAATGATGATCATCATAAAAATGGCAGCTACTATAATAATCCATCGCAGCGATGCC
>CALRXZ020000213.1:0-3678 GCA_943372255.1 Chitinophaga pinensis | reverse complement strand
ATCTGCTATGGCAACGCCAATGCGCTGATTATTTCTATGTGTCCAATTAAGTTGGGGGCTAGTAATCTTGCCATCTCCAAAATTTCCTGCATAATAGAGATAGTACTTTCCATTAAAAAAATGAACAGTAGGATTATGCGAATACATGCCATCCCAGAAATTAGGTCCTCTATGAGGAAGTACTACATCTTTAAATTCAAATGGACCAAAAGCTGAATTAGAAACAGCGTGTGCCACTTCTGAACTAGTAACCCAAGCAGCCATTCCCAATTTGCGTGGCCATCTTGAATAAAAAAGGTGGTACTTTTTATCTATAGGCGATTTAACAAGTGTGCCACACCAGATATAGGAGCTATCATTGATGAATTTTGCCGTTTTTGGAATTGGTTGAATCAGTTCTTGAAGATTCAATTCTCCAGGAAGGCTAATTCCCTTTTGAGCAACTGAAGCAGTTGAAACAAAAATTCCAAATAAAAATAATACTCTAAACTTTTTCATTGATTGCTTTTAATTTAATTCTTACTAGTTTTTGGAATACCCCATTCTTTCAAGTCGGATTACATTATCAAGAGCGTCCCATTTCAAATTATTGGGTAAACTGACTTCATAACCAGAAGTAGTTTTTCGTAAACTAATTTTTTGTTTGGTTTCCAGATGAATGGCATCAAGTGAAAAAATACTTTTATCGGCTGGTGCATCTAGGTATAAGATTTTCCCCTTGGGCGGATGAACAATATGCAAGTACACATATTTACTATCGGGTGATTCTGTAGACACCCCCCAATTGGATTCATTTAACCAACTATGCTCTACCGTAACATAGGCCTTACCTGCATTGGTGTTTTTTATTGATTCAGCAATGGGTTTTACATAAGAATTTAATTGAACCATTGTATTAAAAAAATTGCCTTCCCATAAGTTACCGTTACTACTTTCCTTTGCAGTTCCGGGAAAACAACCTGCTGAAATAGCAAACCCACCATTATTTGATATGGACGCCTGCAATACTAGATAGCGAAACAAGTTTTCAGAGGAATACATGGCATCAGCTTTTTTATTATTTGCCCACCAGTTGCTTCCGACCACCATAGCAACCTGTGCTTTGGTTGCAGGCCATGTGTTAGCATCGTTACCATTAACATTGGGATTTACCATTCTGAAACTCAATTTCCCCTTGTCTGCATTGGCAATTTCCCAAGCTCCATAGTCAGGAAAGATCCATTCTGGCCTAGGGTTGGCATCTCGCAAAATACCAAGGTTGCCTAGTAAAATCAAGTTGGGATTATTTGCAAGTATGGTATCTCTAAACTGCTCTTCTTTTAAATGATCAAATACTAGGGCGTCAATCCAATAACCTTTTATTCGAGTCCCATATCTTTTACTTATTTCCCCATAAAGTTCAATTAGGTATTTATTCCAGGTTTCTGTTTCTTTATTTTCTTTCCAATTTTTCCATCCAGTATTTTGCTGCTCTTCATTTGAAGTACCCACTTCAGCTTTAGGATTTACATAAAGATGCAGATCAATTCCTTTTTTTTCTAATTCATTTGCAAGGTCAAGAATAACATCTCGGTCAGAATATGATTTTAAGGAAGAACTACTTCCTATTGGCCTACTGTCATCCCGCCATTTTTTGTTTACCTGACTTGGATACAATGTTCTGGTATTAGCATGCCAAGCTGTGAAAATCACATATTCTACTCCAAATTCTGCGGCTTCCTCTGCAAATTGTTTAGCGTCAAAATGATTGGCCAGTTCATCAATAGTAGGGATTGAACCATTATCATTTTTAGTTAATCCAGAAACATAATGAACAAACAAACCATACTTCTTTCGTTCATAATTTTGACGAACTAAGATGTTTGTTTGTTTAACTTTTGCTGTGAATACAGGACGAAATCCCCAATAGAGGTTTATATTATTTGTTGTTGTATAAAAATTCCTATAGACAGAACTGCAAAAACTAGAATCATAATTACAACTCCCACCACGAATAATGCGCCAAACTGCTTGGTCTGGACCAGTTGGATTAATTACTGGCCCGTTTGGATATTCCCCTTTGTAATCAGAACACCATTCCCAAACATTTCCGGAAAGATCAAACAGGCCTAATTCATTTGATTTCTTAATTCCTACCTTTTGGGGGGAACTAGCATTTTTTGAGAACCATGCAACTTCGTTGATTAAGTTACTTCCAGAATAAGTGTAATGCTGGCTCTTTATACCACCTTTGCTAGCATATTCCCATTCCGCTTCAGTTGGCAACCTACCTCCAATCCATTTACAGTATTCAGTAGCACCATACCAGCTAACAAAATCAATAGGATATTTTTCGAAGCCTAATTTAACGCACCAGCGACCATCATTGAACACAATACTACTATTCCTAGTAATCGGATTTAACATTGGTTTTCCATTAAAAACACTACTAGAACCTATACCGTAATCATTCAAAAAACAAACAAATTGATCATTTGTGGTTTCAGTATTACTCATCGTAAATGCACTTAGTGTAACTTCATGTGCAGGTGGTTCTGAATTACTACCCATCAAGAAATTTCCCTCTTTGACTGATACCAAGGTCATCCTTTCTTTAACCTTTTGAGCCATGGGAGTGAAAAATGAAGATTGAGCAAAACCAAATATTGTGGTTAAAAAGGCTATCAACAAAAAAAATATATATTTCATTTTCTTATTTTAAAATAACTGATACAAACTTTTATATTCAATACAGTTAAATAGCATTCATCAGTAGCCTTAAACTGTTTACATTAGTGAATCAAGTGAATTTTATTTATTAATTGCAAGGATAGAATGTTTAGCTATTAGATAAACTGGCCCAACTAAACCTGCAGGTAATAATGGGGTATCTTTTTTGTGATAGTACCAAACAACAAATGCTTTCCTGTTTTTTTCAGGTCGAGCTTGATTTTTCAGAAACCATTCAGGATATGCTTTCATCATGCGACCGTTGGCCCCTCTATCAACTCCCCATTCAAAATCTGCTGGATACTGTTCATCACCTACTAATAAATTATGCCAAGAATTAACAACATCAATTTCAATAATATTAGTACCCACTTTCAATAAATCTGATATGTCACTAATAAAGGGAGTATTCCAAAATACCCTATTCAATTTGCCATTGATCCTAACAGTTGCTAAGTCATAAACCTTACCTAAGTCAAGTTGGTAATGTTGACCATTTTTAAAAGAAGACGTACTTAACTCAAAGCTAATTTTATATGTTGCTGTACCTGAAAAGTATTTTATTTTATCATCTGTATTATTGGAAAAAGAACCCAATGTTTTAATATTTGATACAAATGATTTACCTATAGGCGGATGAAATGACACCTCTTCAGTAAATTTTAAATAAATAGTATCTGCCGTTTTGAAATCGAAGGACTTTGTCTTTCCAGATTCAAAGTGCATAGTTCCTTTAACTGACATATTTGACTCTAAAACGGGTGCTCCGTTTTTTGATGCATTTATCTGATATTCAGAACTTGATTCTATACCTGTTAAATGATCAAAACCAGTTGGAAGATTCTTTCTAAAAACTACAAATATGGATTTATGTTTAGGAAGAATTAGATCAACTTCAGTGGCATTATTTTGTATCCTCCAAATAGGTGCTTGAATAATAGTTCCAGTTTCTGCATCCCATAATTCAGG
>CALRXZ020000212.1:0-3725 GCA_943372255.1 Chitinophaga pinensis | reverse complement strand
TGAGCATGGTTCTTCCTTCAAAAATATAGTTGAATTCATCAATCTTTTTATGACCTGACTCTTCCTCATCAAACTCATCCTTGATATCTCCAATCACTTCTTCTAAAATATCTTCCAAAGTAACAATCCCACTGGTACCTCCAAACTCATCTACCACTACCGCAAAATGGATCCGCTTTGATTGAAAATCTTGTAACAAATCTTCAATCAATTTTTGCTCGTGCACAAAATAAGGTTGGCGCATATGGGTATGCCAAGCATAATCATCCGCTTCATTGATAAAAGGAATGAGGTCCTTAGTATGAATCATTCCAACCACATTGTCTAGGTCTTCTTTGTAAACAGGCAACCTGCTATAGTGAAGGTCTTTTACAGAAGCAATTAATGCACCAAAACTAATTTCCTGATCCAAACCATGCACGTCCATCCTTGTTTTCATGATTTGTTTCACGGTGATATTTCCAAACTTGACAATCCCTTTCAGAATATTTTTTTCGTTTTCAGAAGCCGTGCTATCGGTTGTCAAGTCAATGGCATGATCTAGTTCTTCCAAACTATATGAACCCAGATTTTTTCTTGCCAACTTTTTTTCAATCACGTCTGAAAAATTAACCAAGCGCTTACTCAATCCTGCAGTAGCATAAGACACTGCTTGAATTATTCCTCCAAAGTCTTTGGCAAAACGAATATTATTTTGGGTAGCCAATACCTTGGGCATGACTTCTCCAAACAATACAAGGATAAATGAAACTGAAATGACCTTGATCACAAACTCTACCCAAACGGCGTCAAATTTTTCAAAATTGAACATCCCATCAATCAATAAATTTGAAATGATGATGATTGCAATATTGATAAAGCTATTGGCTATTAACAAGGAGGCCAATAAGGTCTTGGGTTCTTCTAATAAATCTACCACACGTTTATAGGGTGGTTGCTGTTTAGATTTGAGTAGGTTAATGTCTTTGTAAGTAAGTGAGAAAAAAGCTACTTCTGCTCCTGCCAATACAAAGGATAAAAATAATAGCACTAATAATACCATCACCAATACTGTGGTACCCTGTGCTTGAATAGCAGACAAAAAGGGTGGTGCTGACAAAACATGATTCAAAACCGAGTGATAATCCAAAGTAGCTGTTTTAATGTAAAATAGGAAGACTAGGTCTACCAATTATTGCAAAAGTATCAATTCTTAGTTTAAAATGGTAGGTTCTCAGATGGGTCCCCAATTGGAGGAATGTCATGTCCGTGATAACCCTCCATTCCTTCTCCCCCATGACCTGATCCATCTGAACGCTTGTCCAACATAATCAAATTGTCACCCACCACTTCTGTGGCAAATTTCTTATTTCCGTCTTTGTCTTCCCAACTCCGGGTTCTTAACCTGCCCTCTACATAGATCAAGGAACCCTTGTGCAGGTATTTCTGCGCCAGTTCTGCAAGTCCCCTCCAAAGCACTACGGTATGCCATTCTGTTTGTGAGATCAATTTGCCAGACCGATCTTTATAGGTTTCTGTGGTGGCCAATGGAAATTTAGCCACGCTAATATTTCCTTCCAAATTTTGTACATCTGGTTCTTTCCCAAGATTTCCTATCAACATGACTCTGTTAACTCCCCTCATAAAATAATTTTTAGGTTCGTCCAAATCTTACTGTTCTTAAAAATACCCTTTTTTAAGAAACAAAAGAGTCCTCTGTTGATAAATTAACAGGCCTGTTAAAAACCTCAATTCCCCAATGGACGGGCATTCTCCATCCATTGCAAGATGATTCTTGGAAAGGCCATTTGGTCAATGGATTTTTTGGCAATCCACTGTCCCTTAGTCAATAGTGCTGGTTTTTTAGTCAAGACTACCTGAATAAAACGGGCTTTGATTTGCTGATGGGTTAATTGTTGAACCAATAACTCTGACACTGAATTTACTTCCCCTGTTTTAATGGCCAATTGGTCTTGCAACAATTCCATAACAGTCTCATTGTTCCATAGAATCTGTTCAGGAGATTCTACCAGATAGAACTCGTGCAAGTTGGCCCAGATATCACCTTGGGCACGTTGGTGAATATAGATTTGACCAGCATGTTCAAAAAAGAAATAATTGAACCATCGCTTACGCTTGAGTAATTTTTTCTCTTTCACGGGCAATTCATTTACCAATCCATTGGCAAATGCTTGGCAATTTTTTTGAAGAGGGCAGATACCACAGCTTGGGGCAAAAGGTTTGCAAACCGTGGCCCCAAAGTCCATAATGGCTTGATTATAAATACCAGGTTGGCCATGGTCCAATACTTCTTGAGCCAATTGTGTAAATTTCTGTTTACCCGTATTCCCATCAATAGGATCAGCAATATTAAAATATCTGGAAAGTACCCTAAACACATTACCATCCACTACTGCATAAGGCAATTGAAAGGCAAAACTGGCTATGGCGGCAGCCGTATAAGGACCAACCCCTTTTAAAGAAAGAATGGTTTCATAATCATTTGGAAACTGGCCATGGTGTTCCTGAACAATGGTTCTGGCCGTATGCAACAAATTTTTGCACCTATTATAGTAACCCAAACCCTCCCATAATTTAAATACTTCTTGGTCTTTGGCAGCAGCCAAAGCTTCAATTTTGGGATAGGTTTTGATAAAGCGTTCATAATAATTCCAACCCTGCTCCACCCTAGTCTGTTGCAAAATAATTTCACTGAGCCAAATCTTATAAGCATCCTTCTCACCCTTCCATGGCATTTGTCTATGATTGCTGGTTTGGTGCCAATGCATGAGGTTCTTGGTAAATACTTGTTTCATGGGCCTTGAAAATACAGGAAATTGGTCTTTTGCTTGTTTTCTAATGTATAAACCCTTGATTCACCGCTAAATCAATTGATTGAACCATTTATCAATCAATTGATAACGCCTATAAATTTTAAGCTATCTTTCTTGCAGATACCGGATATTTTAGCTTATTTTAGACTATAACCCACAATCAAAAGCCTATTCTATGAGAAAATCAGATCTCATCAATCAAATATCGGACAAAACTGGCATCCCTAAAGTGGATGTGCTTGTTACGTTAGAAACCATGTTCAAAGAAGTCAAAGACAGCTTGGCAAATGGCCAAAACATTTATATCAGAGGTTTTGGAAGTTTTATCACCAAGAAAAGGGCTGCTAAGATTGGACGAAATATCAAAAAAAATGTTGCTGTAGAGATTCCGGAGCATTTTATTCCCGCATTTAAACCTGCAAAAGAATTTGTTAGTGAAGTTAAAAGCAAACGTAAGTCGGACTAACTTCGCTGAAATTTTTGCATGAAGAAACAACAATGGATCCTCATTTTGGGCGGGGTCTTGCTCATTGCCATCGTCTATTTTGGCACAAGTACTGACACACCCAAATCTAGCACAAAAGCCGAACCGGCAACACAAGACACTCATAATCACTCAGTTACTACTGAAGATTTATTGGCAAAAGCCAAACAACGCATTAGTCCAGAGCAGGTTCAACGCCTAGCTTTATTGGAACAAGCGGTGGTTCGGGGCGATGTAAAAGACCAGCAAATACATGTTTATCATCAGCTGGCAAGGTTCTGGTCAGACTCTGCTAGAATCTTTGAACCTTACGCATATTATAGTTCTGAAGCCGCGAAGTTGGAAAATTCTGAAAAAAGCCTCACCTTTGCCGCCCAACTGTTTTTAGACAACCTAATTACAGAGGCTGATCCTGCCATGCAACACTG
>CALRXZ020000211.1:0-3885 GCA_943372255.1 Chitinophaga pinensis | reverse complement strand
TTTTGGGAAAAATAAGACCAGATATTCCTTAGATTTGCCGCTAAACAACTAAGTCATGTCATACGAGATTACAGGAAAATTAGTGGCCCGATTTGATATCGTGCAAAGAACCGAAACATTCAAAACCCGCGAATTTGTGATTGAAAAGTCTGAAGATATCAATGGCCGTACCATCACCAATTATGTAAAATTCCAGTGTGTGCAGGACAAGACTGCCATGGTTGATAGGTATAATTTAGGAGATGACGTAAAAGTGCAGTTTAACCTTAGGGGTACCAAATGGGTTAAAGATGGTCGCGAAAACTATATTACCAACCTAGATGCATGGCGCATGGAATCAGTGAGCATGCAAGGAAGCCCAGCAAATAGCGGTGGCTACGCCGATATTCCACCTGCAGCAGCCGGTGAATCTATTGATGATCTTCCTTTCTAAGGAAACCATCCAATGACTTTTTAGGATAAGACCTAACAGTATGCAAAAAGAAATAGTATTAAAATTAAAGCCTGCCGAGGCGCTGGATGATAGTGTTATTAAAACCTATATTTCCAACGCCTCGGCAGTCCCTTTTTCTGACATCACAGGTTTTTACAAAGCCAAACAGTCTATAGATGCCAGAAGCCGCTCCCAGGTTTGGATTAACCTTACCGTGAAGGCCTTTATCAATGAACCTTTTATTGATAGACCCAAACAAGAAATTCATTTTCCATTACTATCGGCCAATGCTAGAAAAGTAATTATTGTAGGAGCAGGACCCGCAGGACTCTTTGCAGCATTACAACTCATTGAATTAGGCATTCAACCCATTATTTTAGAAAGGGGCAAAGACGTTCGTGCGCGAAGAAGAGATTTGGCAGCCATGAACAAAGCGGGCATTGTGAATCCTGAAAGCAATTATTGTTTTGGAGAAGGAGGTGCAGGAACTTATAGCGATGGTAAATTGTATACCAGAAGCTCTAAGCGCGGAGACATCAATCGCATTCTACAACTCTTGCACCAATTTGGCGCAGATGAAACGGTGTTGTATGAAGCGCATCCGCATATTGGCACCAATAAATTACCCCATATTATTACTGCCATTCGTCAACAGATCTTAGATAGTGGCGGACAATTTTTGTTTGAGAAAAAACTCAGCAAACTGATTCTAGAAAACGGTTGTATCACAGGTGTTCAAACCGCCGATGGTGATCATTTTGTTGGAGAAGCGGTAATCTTAGCAACAGGTCATTCTGCGCGTGATGTATTTGAATTATTGCATGCACAATCCATACTCATTGAGAGCAAACCATTTGCCCTTGGCGTGCGTATTGAACACCCGCAATCATTAATAGACAGCATTCAATACCATTGTACTATTAGAGATGAACACTTGCCACCAGCCAGTTATGGTTTGGTAGAACAGGTTCAGGAAAGAGGTGTCTTTAGCTTTTGCATGTGTCCCGGCGGTATCATCGCGCCAGCAGCAACTAATCCAGGAGAAGTAGTGGTAAATGGATGGAGCCCAAGTAAAAGAAATAACCCCTATGCCAATAGTGGCATGGTAGTGCAAATAATGGTGGAAGACGCTGTACGGTTTTTCAAGAAAAATCCGCAGCCCCAATTGTTTGGAGATGCAGACCCTGCCAAACATCCTTTACTACTCATGCATTTTCAAGCAGCTATTGAGAAAGCCTGCTTTGTTGCAGGAGGTGGTCAGTTAGTAGCACCCGCACAAAGAATGGTAGATTTTGTGAACAAAAAACAAAGTGCAGAATTACCCAATAACAGTTACCTACCTGGTATTCATTCAGTAGCATTAGACAGCGTACTCCCAGCATTTGTTTATAATAGTTTACAAGGAGGGTTTAAAGCATTTGGCAAAAAAATGCATGGCTATTTAACCAATGACGCAGTGGTAGTGGCTACAGAAAGTAGAACATCTTCTCCTGTTAGAATTCCTAGAGACCCAGTAAGTCTGGCGCATCCACAGATACCAAATCTATATCCCTGTGGTGAGGGAGCTGGTTACGCAGGTGGCATTGTTAGTGCCGCCATGGATGGTGAAAAAATTGCCAAGACCCTAGCCATGACCAAACACTAATTGCTTTGAGGCGTTACTTCTTTTTTAGACAATAACATTTTCTGAGCCAACAAAGCGTTGTTCTTATAGACTTTTTGCTCAGCTTTCATTTTCTGTTTTGCTGTTTTATCAAAAGCAGTGTTAATGCTTGACAGGTCAGGCTTTCCGGCGTCAACCCATGCGGTATAATAAAAGTCTGCAATCAAATTGGCAGAATGAATTAACTGGTCATTGATACTAGTTTGCAATGCTTGTGCATAAGCTTTTGCAAATTCAGAAGTATAGGATTTGGTTTCAACACCTCTTCTCATTTGAATCCTGAATTTTTGTGCATCGGTAAATTGCAAACTCACCAATTTTTCTTTTGCCAACAAATCAGG
This sequence comes from Chitinophaga pinensis, assembly GCA_943372255.1. Taxonomy (GTDB): domain Bacteria; phylum Bacteroidota; class Bacteroidia; order Chitinophagales; family Chitinophagaceae; genus Sediminibacterium; species Sediminibacterium pinensis_M. The sequence continues at coordinate 1,448 of CALRXZ020000211.1, read as the reverse complement.
TACCAAGATAGCGGCCCTTCTAACGGCTTCCCAAATAGCTTGATCAGGATGTTTTAAATAAGTTGCTTTATGGTTACTATGTAAGGTATAATTGGCAATTTCAATCTCTGGAATCATTGACTCCCATAAAGAATGAAGCCCTTTTTGATTGGTTAATTGACCATCATAATTAAGGGTAGTATGCAAGGGCACATTAGCATCTCCAATATAATGTCCAATATCAGCAGCATAAAAAAGTATACTGTCTTTGTTTTTGTTTTTAAAAGCCTGCACTAATCTTTCTTTCATGTAGACCACATGATAAGGCACATAACCATATTTGACCAAGCTATCCCGGCCATATTTGGCTAAAGCCGATGGCCAATCCAAGGGCATATCATTGGCTGCATTGGGTCCAAATGCTTCTAAGTCAATAAAGTGTTTGGTAGCTTCTGTACTATCAGTATTTCTGCGGATATCTGGTCTTGGTGAATTGTAGACCAGGTTATCCATATTTTGATAGAAAAAAGGCTTTATGGCTGAGGGCATTTCATAAATAGCCAATTGTTGCACTGTTTTGTGAATCAAGAAACCCCAGCTACTAGCCGTGAGTAAAATCATGAATAAAGCAATAACCATCAAGGGTCTGCGAGCAAATTTCATTGGGCTGGGATTTAATCGGCTGCAAAAATAAATCAAAGATGTTTCCGCCTATGTAATATTTGTATCAACGGTACTACTAACAGGTTGATTTGGCTTAATTTAAGGCCATAAACCCCAACAACAATAAACTTTACTTATGAGTAAGATTCTGGAACTCTCACATCTTAAAAAATATTATTCCACCCAAAAAGCCGTGGATGATATTAGCTTCTCCATTGAAAAGGGCAGCATCTTTGGATTGCTTGGCCCAAATGGTGCAGGTAAAACAACCCTCTTAAGAATGATTACCGGCATTTTTTATCCGGATAGTGGAGAGATTACACTAGACGGTCAAAAATTTGACCCCATTAATGATATCATCAAGATTGGATACATGCCTGAAGAAAGAGGCCTGTATAAAAAAATGAAAATCGGTGAACAAGCTTTGTATCTGGCCCAACTGAAAGGATTGAGCAAGACCGAAGCCATGGAGAAAATCAAGTTTTGGTTTAAAAGACTTGAAATGGAATCTTGGTGGAATAAAAAAGTGGAAGACCTAAGTAAGGGAATGAGTCAGAAATTACAATTTGTGACCACCGTATTACACGAACCCAAATTGATTATTTTGGATGAGCCCTTTAGTGGACTAGACCCCGTAAATGCTAATCTGATTAAAGATGAAATATATGGATTGGCTCAAAGGGGTTGCACTGTCATCTTTAGTACACACAGAATGGAACAAGTAGAAGAAATCTGCGACCATATTGTTCTGGTGAATCTGGGTCAGAAAATCTTAGACGGAACGGTATCAAGTGTCAAACAGCAAT
>CALRXZ020000210.1:0-3936 GCA_943372255.1 Chitinophaga pinensis | reverse complement strand
TAGCTTTCTAAGCAATGCCATGGTATTTTCAACATCTGCTTCACCCATGGGCTTCTTATCAATGGTTCCTGTTTCATAAAAAGGAAGGTTTTGAAAATGCGCCCTACTATCATCAGGAAGACCAACATAACGGCAGGTTGCTTTTGCTTCACACCTTCTTATTAAACCCTTGATTTCCCTTATTTCTGAGGTATCAACTTGGTTTTTCTGTTTGCCGGCAATAAAGTCTCTGGCATTAGAAAGAATGCTCTGACTTTTTTGGTTATCAATGCCAAACATGTCTTCAAAACCAACTGCAAAGTCAATAAACCTAGTTACAAATTCGTCTGTAACTGCAATATTACCACTGGTTTGATAAGCCACATGTACTTCATGACCTTGATCATGAAGGCGCATAAATGTTCCACCCATACTAATGATATCATCATCAGGATGTGGGGAGAAGATTAAACACCTTTTAGGATGAGGGGCACTTCTCTCTGGGTGGGTAGGAATAATAGCTCCAGGTTTTCCACCAGGCCATCCCGTAATACTATCGCGCAGCAAATAAAATACTTGCAAATTAATTTCGTAAGCATCTCCTTTTTCTACTAGCAAATCAGATAGACCATTTTCATTATAATCCACCGTATTTAAACTTAAAACAGGCTTGCCTAGTTTTAAAGCAAGATTGATTACTGCTCTCTTAATCATCTTAATGGTCCAGGTACATTCACCAGTAAGCCAAGGCGATTTGATCCTAGTTAATTCAGAAGAAGCCAATTCATCAATCACAAATGTGCAATCATTGTGCTGTTGTAAAATGCTTGCAGGAATTTGTTCTGTTACGTTGCCTTCAACCGATTTAGCAACAATATTGGATTTAGAACCCCAGGCCATCAACAAAATCTTTCTAGATTTTAAGATAGTTGAAATACCCATCGTAACGGCTCTTCTAGGAACTTTAGAGATGTTTTGAAATTCATAACTATTGGCCAGTCTGGTGCTGTTTTCTAAATTCACCATCCTAGTTTTTGAAAAGATACTTGACCCTGGTTCATTAAATCCAATATGACCGTTTCCGCCAATTCCCAGAATTTGTAAGTCAATGCCACCCGCTGCTTCAATCTTATTTTCGTATTCCTGACAGAAATATTTAACGTCATCTTTGGAGCCAGCTCCAGCAGGTAAATTAATATTCTCCGGCAAAATATCTACATGGCTAAACAAATGCCGATGCATAAAACTCCAATAACTTTGAAATGCTTCCTTTTCAATGGGATAATACTCATCCAAATTAAAACTGATCACATTTTTAAAACTAAGACCCTCTTCTTTATGCATTCGAACAAGTTCTGCATACATAGAAATGGGTGAGGAGCCCGTTGCTAAACCAAGCACACAGCTTTCATTTAGAGCCTGTTTATGCCTAATTAAGTTGGCAATTTCTCTAGCAACAAAGGCAGAACCTTCTTTGGCTGTAGGATAAATTTCAACACTAATTTTTTCGAAAGAATCAACCATTTTTATTCAGTTTAAGGTTTTTCAAAAATTGATGTTTATAATTTTTCAACTGCTTTTGCAGCAGGATCAAATACGGCATTACTATGGTTCCAATTCCAGAAATCATAACGCTTGAATTGCGTTTGTAAACGCTTCTCAAAACTATTCCAATCCTTACTTGCTTTAGGGCTCCAAAGTACTTCACTCATGGCAGAAAGTCTTGGGAAAAGCATGTATTCTAATTTACGAGGATTGCCAATATATTCAGTCCACAGATTTGCTTGAGCCCCCATGACATATTTAACTTCATCAGCAGCTAATTCCTTGGGTAGGGGTTCATAGCTATAAACTTTTTGAACAGTTAAGTAACCTCCAATAGTTAAAGAATCTTCTTTTTTGGTTTGAGAATAATCAAAATATGCCCAGCCAGTTGGTGTCATAATCACTTGGTGCTTTTCTTTTGCTGCCGCAATGCCACCTTTCTCACCTCTCCAACTCATCACAGCTGCATTGGGGGCCAATCCTCCTTCCAAAATTTCATCCCATCCAATGATTTGTCTGCCTTTTGAGTTCAGGTATTTTTCCATACGCTGAATAAAATAACTCTGCAAACCATGTTCGTCTTTTAAGTTCTTGTCTTTAATCATTTGTTGACAAAAAGCCGATTTTTTCCAAGCATCCTTAGGGCATTCGTCTCCACCAATATGAATATATTTTGAAGGGAACAGTGGTAAAATTTCATCCAATACATCCTGCAAGAATTGAAAAGTATATTCTGTAGGGGCAAAAACATCTGGATAAATTCCCCAGGCTTGTTGTACTTGTTTGCCTTGCTCGCTGCCCGCCCATGTTACTTTAGCATTGTGCTTAGTAGCTGAATCAGGGAAGCAACTCAATTGAGGATAAGCAGCAATGGCGGCAGATGCATGACCAGGCATTTCAATCTCAGGAATAATGGTGACATATCTTTCAGTGGCATATTTAACCATTTCCTTAATCTCATTCTGGGTGTAGAAGCCACCATAACGGGTATTGTCATTACCAGTTCCTGGATGATGACCAAGAATAGTCCCATTTCTATAAGCACCCACAGAAGTCAATTTTGGGTATTTTTTAATTTCAATGCGCCAGCCTTGATCTTCAGTCAAGTGCAACTGCATGGTATTCATTTTATGCATGGCAATAAAATCAATGAACTTTTTCACATAGTCCAATGGAAAGAAATGCCTACCTACATCTAACATTAATCCACGATAGCCAAATCTTGGTTTGTCTTCAATTTCTACAACAGGAACAGACAAACTATTTGATTTTACATAGGGCAACAACTGAATCAGCGTTTGGACTCCATAAAAAGTACCTGTTGCGTTGTCACCACCAATATGAATTTCATCTTTTTTGACGTGCAATTGATAAGCTCCTGGAATACCATATTCCATTTTCTCATAATTAAGCACAATATTGTTTTTAAAATCTCCAGATTTTTGAATGGCTAATTTGAAACCAAAAAAGCTTTGTAAATAGTCGTTCAGGAATTTGGCAGATTGTTCTAAACCAGAACCCGCTAAAACAATCTTGGTTTTTGGGGTAATACTAAAATTGCCGCTTCCTTGGGTTAATTTTTCTGGTTGTGGAATCAAGGCAATTTCTTGGGCTTGTATTTGATTCAAAACAAGCATTAGGCAAAAGGCAGAAAGTAATTTTTTCATATGCAATCGTTCTATTACCTGAAAATAAAAAAGTTTCCCTAGAACAGGGAAACTTTTTTATTTTTTTTATTAAGTAGGTCTAGACCTTGGTCAATTTGATCATATTGGTAGGTAAATGCAGGTGAACTGGTGTACTTCCTGTACTAACAACCACGTCTCCTTCTTTTACAAATCCACGTTCTTTTAGGATATTGATTTGGTCATTAACAATATCGTCAAGGCTTTCTTCCTCGTCATAATAGAAGGCACGAACACCCCAGCTTAAACTCAATTGATTCACCAAAGTTCTTTCTTTTGTGAAAATATACAAAGGAGAAGACGGGCGATAACTGCTCAGCATAAAGGCGGTATAGCCACTTTGAGTCATACCAACAAGTGCTTGTGCTTCAACGTCTTCTGCAATCTTACAAGCGTTATAACAGATAGCATCACTATGGTAAGAAGGAGAGTGTGCCTGTGGTTTTAAATCAGCAGAACGGTCATAACGGTATTCTTTCTTTTCAATTTCCATGATGATTTTGCGCATGGTTTGAACCACCAACGCTGGGTGATTACCTGCAGCGGTTTCACCACTCAACATGACTGCATCAGCACCTTCCAATACGGCATTGGCAACGTCAGTGATTTCAGAACGGTTGGGTTTTACCCTATCAATCATGGATTCCATCATTTGGGTAGCCACAATCACGGGTTTTGCACGGTGCAGACATTTGCGAATCAATTCTTTTTGAATCAATGGCACTTG
>CALRXZ020000209.1:0-3979 GCA_943372255.1 Chitinophaga pinensis | reverse complement strand
CCTATTGGTTCATTTGAATGGCAGTTAGTGGCCGGTAGGTTAACTGAAGACAGTTTAGGGACAAATGAAAACAATTATTATAAGCCTACTAGTTTTAACAAAACCGAGTGGCGATATTTTAATGGATTGGTATTGAGCTACCAACCTAGTTTTTTAAAGGGTTTCTTTTTTGGAATAACTCGGGTAGATCATATCTATCATAGTCAAGTACAAAACCGAGGATCCTTTTTAAAAAACTGGCTTCCAGTGTTAACGTTTAGTAGTTCCAATAAGAATGGTGATGCTAGCCAATTATCCAGTAATGGCGATGCTTATGCTGGTTTTTTTGTCCGTTGGGTCTTGCCTAAACATCAGGCAGAATTTTATTTAGAATATGGGTATAACGACTTTAAACAGAATGTGCGAGACTTTTTGGTCAATACCAATCATTCATCAGCTTTTATTGCTGGATTTAAAAAAGTATATATTCTAGATAATCAAGAATTATTAGATATATCTGGTGAGGTTACCCAAATGGCACAGAGCACCAGTTATATTGTTCGTTCTGCGGGTAATTGGTACACACATGGATTGATAACACAAGGACTTTCTAATCAAAATAAAATACTTGGAGCTGGAAGTGGTGTTGGTAATAATGTACAGACTCTCCAAGTAAAAAAAATAAAAGGCCTTAATTATTTAGGCATTAAACTGCAACATATACAACAGAATCCCAAAGGAATTAGTGCAGGGTTAAATACTATTGGAATGCGTGAGATTCAGTGGAATGATTATTCTTTGGGATTATTGGGCCAGAAGCGATTTAATAGGCTATTGTTGAAAGGAGAGATGCAATTTGTTAATTCCGTTAATTATGGGTGGGAGAAGGTTAAAAAGTTTAATTTGTATGCTTTATTAAATATGTTGTATTTCTTTTAATCAACATGAAAAGACTATTTATTCTATCAATGATATTGTTTTCTGTGCGTGTATCAGCACAGTAAGTGGTGAATGATAAAGGGTTGATGGGATTATCAGCGATTGGATCAGTTGAAGGATACGAACAAACTGCCATCAAAGTCATTTGTCATATTTTTGCACTGTTTTTATTGGGTATTGCTTAAAATAAATTATTAGTAGGAAACTGTTTATAATAAAATCTATTTATAGTAGAAAATAAAACGAATAAGTCAAACTTAATATATAGTTTTATAAATAAAACTAGAAAGGAATAGAAGTTTAATTAAATAATGTATTCGGATTCATTACTCATAAGTATGATTAAATATTTTGTTCTATTTTATTTTTTAGCGGTTAGTAAAATTGGTTTTTCTCAAACTCTTCCAATTACCCAAACTGGGACTGATGATATGTTACGGGTATTGCAGTTGTTAGGAAAATTAGAATCTAATAATTCCTTTACTGCTCGCCCTTTTTTTTATGATTGTACCACAAAAAGAAAATTATATTTAAATTTATTAGACAGTACAATTGATTTTGAATTAACTGACCTGTTTTTGGGAAATAATAATCAGTTCGCTATTTTACCTCTCGAGTTTTCCACTAAATTCAATAGTCATCATCCTTATGGTTGGAATGATCAAGGAATGATCAAAACAAAAGGGTTAGCTAATACAATAACGGCAGGTGTATACTCAAAATTAGGCCCTTTAAGCATTCAATTACAACCAGAGTTCAATTATGCAGCAAATCCGAATTATGAAACAACTTCAACCTTTGGAACCAATACAGGAAATAGTTATTCAAAAGCAAGTCTTGGTCAATCGGCCATCCGTCTAAATTTAGGTGCTGTATCTCTTTCAGCTTCAACAGAAAACCTTTGGTGGGGTCCAGGGCAATTTAGTTCTTTATTTATGAGCAATAATGCCCCTGGCTTTGCTCACCTTTCTTTTCATACAAATAAACCTCTTAAAACTTCAATTGGATCCTTTGAATGGCAACTTGTTGCTGGCAAACTTGATGAAGATAGTTCTGGTTTGAATGAGAGCAATCGTCTTAGACCTACTACGGTTGATCCACCTTATAGTACGCGAAATTATAAAGCTGAATGGCGATATTTTAATGGACTTATTCTAACATATCAACCTGTTTTTATGAAGGGGTTCTTTTTTGGGGTTATCCGAGAAGACCAGATTTACAATACTAATATTCAAAATAGAGGCTCTTTTTTAAAAAAATGGCTGCCTGTTTTTAGTGGAGGTAGCGCCACAAATAATGCTGACTCTACACTTTGGAATAGTAATGGTGATGGATACGCTGGAATATTTACTCGTTGGATCCTGCCAAAATATCAGGCTGAATTTTATGTAGAATACGGTTATAATGATTTCAAACAAAACTTCCGAGATTTTACTGTTAATGCCAATCATTCTTCTGCTTATATCGTTGGGTTCAAAAAGATTTTTACTTTAAAAAATAATCAACTGCTAGATTTTTCTGGAGAAATTACACAAATGGCCAATACCACAAGTTACATAGTTAGAAATTCTTCTGGCAATTGGTATACCCATACACTGATATCCCAAGGATTAACAAATCAAAACAAAATATTAGGAGCTGGAAGTGGGGTTGGTAATAATGTACAGACTCTCCAAGCAAAAAAAATAAAAGGTTTTGATTTTTGGGGTATTAAATTACAGAGAATTCAACAAGATCCTAGGGGAGTTGTGAATAATATAAATACCATTGGCATGCGTGAGATTCAATGGAATGATTATTCTTTGGGATTATTGGGCCAGAAGCGATTTAATAGGCTATTGTTGAAAGGAGAGGTGCAGTTTGTGAACTCGAAGAATTATGGGTGGGAGAAGGGTAACAAGTTTAATTTGTATGCTTTGATAAATATGTTGTATTTCTTTTGATCAATATGAAAAAATTATTTATTGTACCATTGTTATTGTTTTCTGTGTGTATATCAGCACAGGAAGTGGTGAGTGATATAGGGTTGATGGATTATCAAAGGTTAGGTCAATTGAAAGATTCAATTCATTTACCCTCTAGATCTTTTGTGCTAAGGTCTACGAGTCAATTTTGGGTAGATACAATGGATACCACCACTACCAAGAGAAAGCATTGGCCTAAGGCGCAGTTACTGCAGGTGGGCTATACAATGCAAACTAATAGTGATTTACCGGTTGGTAGCAATGATGGGAGCTTGTATCCTGCTGTGGGTCTTCAACAAAGGGTTACTTTAGGTGCAGAACTGCACTGGAAGGGTATCAGCTTATTGTTACAACCTGAATTTGTAACTGCCGCTAATGCCAATCCGGTAAGCTTTCAAACAGATCCAGCTGATGGTAACTATTGGGCTAAATACTATTTGAACGTAGTAAACAAGATTGACAATTTTAGCCGTATTGGCACAGAGCCCATAAAAAAAGCATTTCTTGGTCAATCCAGCTTTAGGTATAATGCCAAGAATTGGTCAGTTGGAGTTTCAAATGAAAACCTATGGTGGGGGCCTGGGATTAAAAATAGTTTGGTGTTAACCAATAATGCATCCGGTTTCTTACATGCAACCTTTAATAGTAGAAGACCCATTGCTACCAAGGCAGGTAATTTAGAGTTTCAAGTGGTATACGGCCAATTGAAAAACGTAGAAACGGAAGCGCCTGATAATGCAATCATGCGAGGTATTTGGGCCGATGGAATTGCCAAGAAACAAGCTGCCACAAGGGCTTTAATTGGTTATATAGTGAGCTGGAATCCAAAATGGACACCCAACTTGCATATTGGAATCACGGGTGCCAATTATTATTATCTAGATTCCACAAGTGTAAAATCTTCTAATCTAGTGTTGGAATCTGAGAATAAAAAAGGGTCAGCTTCCTTAGGATCTATATTTTTTAGGTATGCCATGCCCAAAGAACAGGCAGAAGTATATATGGAATATGGCAGATCCAATAAACTGGCTACTCCCTTTAACCTTATTGGAGATACCATTCCCACAGGCTTTACAGCAGGGTTTAGAAAGTTATTT
>CALRXZ020000208.1:0-3984 GCA_943372255.1 Chitinophaga pinensis | reverse complement strand
TCGCAAATATGGCCCAGCTCTGTTTCATCGTGTATTTCTAATAATACTTCCAAACCAAGCTCGTGCGCCAAAGCCGCCATTTGCTTTACTTGATCCACTTCTAAACAAGCCGCAATTAATAAAATCAGGTCTGCTCCCATGGCTTTGGCTTCATATACCTGATAGGGATCAACCATAAAATCCTTTCTTAACAAAGGAATCTCATGTACCCTTGCAGCCATCAGGTCTTCTGACCTACCGCCAAAAAAATCAGTATCCGTTAATACAGATACCGCGCTTGCCGCTTGAGCATAAGCACCTGTTACGTTTACCACATCGGCTATGCCATTAATCACCCCTTTGGAGGGGGATTGTCTTTTAAATTCAGCAATGATGCCTGTTCTAGCAGGGTCTTCCAAAAATGCTTTGGTGGAATAAGTAGTCCTTTTAAAATGTGGCATTGCTTGCAATTGCTCTACAGATACCAAGGCCTTTCTTTGCACCAATTCTTCCTTTTTACGGGCAACTATTTTTTCTAAAATATTCATGACTGTAGTGCTATCAATTTTTCTAATGAGGCCAATGCCTTACCTGATTCTAGGCTCTCCACGGCTGCGTGATAAGCAGCATCATAATTGGCATATTTACCCGTACAATTTAATGCCATAGCTGCATTGGCCAATACAACAGCATTCTGTGCCCAAGTTCCATTGCCTTGAATGATTTTACGGAAAATGGCAGCAGATTCTTCTACGGTATTACCTCCATAAATATCTGATTGCTCCACCATGCGCTTGCCTAATTCTTCCGGTGTATACACGCGTTCTCCCAAATTGGTAATCACTTTTGTATCACTGGTCAAAGAAATCTCATCATAACCATCCAAACTATGAATAATGGTAAATGCCCTACCGGTTTGCTGTAAGAGATAATTATAAATCCTGGCCATTTCTAAATTATACACACCCACCAATTGAAATGCTGGTGAAGCTGGATTAACCATGGGACCAAGCATATTGAAAAAATTACGCAATCCTAAATTCTTTCTGATTGGTGCTACCACTTTCAAAGCAGGATGAAATAGTGGTGCGTGTAAAAAACAGATATTGGCTTGCTCTAATTCTTTTAATAAAGCCTCATGACTATTTTTATGCTTGTAGCCCAATTGCTCCATCACATTGGAAGATCCACTGATAGAGCTAGCACCATAGTTACCGTGTTTGGCTACTTTTTGACCAGCACCAGCCACTATAAAACAAGCCAATGTAGAAATATTGAAACTGTTTTTACCGTCACCGCCGGTACCCACAATGTCCATGACTTCATGCCCCTTGGTATCAAACTGAATTCTAAGTTCCATGAGTGCATCACAAAACCCTTGTAGCTCTTCAATGGTAATACTCCTCATCAAAAAAACGGTAATAAAAGCAGCAATTTCTGTTTCATTAAATTGACCGTTGGAAATTTGAACCAATACTTCTCTAGCGTTTTCTCTGCTCAAGGTTTTGTGTTCAAACAAATATTGTAATAGTTTCTTCATACTATTTTTTTAACCAGTTTTTCAAAATAATAGCACCATCTGGGGTTAGAATACTTTCTGGATGAAACTGCACCCCTTGCACATCATAGGTCTTGTGTTCTAGTGCCATAATATATCCATGTTCTTCCTTAGCAGTAATCTGCAAATCAGAAGGAAAGTTTTCTTGGTCTACCACCCAACTATGATACCTACCCACCACAAATTCCGCTGCTAACCCTTCAAACAATCGGGAATGCTTACCCTCATTAGTTATTTGTTGAACAGGGGTTGCAATCCCATGGTATACGGTACTCAAATTGGTCAATGTTCCTCCAAAAGCTTCTCCAATGGCCTGATGTCCCAAACAAACCCCAAGAATAGATTTACTTGCAGCGTATTCCTTAATTAAAGGCAATAACAATCCCGCTTCAGAAGGAACCCCTGGACCAGGTGACAATAAAATTTTGTCATAGCCCTTTATATTTTCCAGCGGCAGTTCATCATTACGGTACACGTCTACCCTATTGCCCGTAATCTGTTCTACCAAATGAACCAGATTGTAGGTGAATGAATCGTAATTATCAAATACTAAAATCTTCATAATGCTTTGCTTCAAATGCTAAATGGCTTCTGCAATCACAATTGCTTTTTTTAGCGCGTTCAATTTGTTGTTTACTTCTTGTAATTCATTTTCCTCAATACTGGCAGCAACCACTCCCGCACCTGCTTGGTATACCAATGTATTATTACGGCTTAAAAAAGTTCGGATCATAATGGCGTGATTACAGGTTCCATTAAACCCAATAAAACCAATACCACCACCATAATATCCCCTTGCGGTTGGTTCAAAACTATCTATCAGTTCCATGGCTTTGAATTTGGGAGCTCCGCTCAAAGTGCCGGCAGGAAAGGTTTTGGCTAATAATTCAAATGGATTTTGTCCTTGTTTCACATTACCTGTTACCTCGCTCACCAAATGAATTACATGGCTATAATATTGTACCTGTCTATAATGACTGACAACCACGTCTGTACAACAACGACTCAAGTCATTTCTTGCAAGGTCTACTAACATCACGTGTTCCGCATTTTCCTTAGCATCCTGTAATAATTTTTCAGCCATGGCTTTGTCTGTTGCGTCATCGCCACTTCTTTTAAAAGTGCCAGCAATAGGGTGAACAACGGCTTTGCCATTTTGAATAATCAATTGTGCTTCAGGAGAAGAACCCATTAATTTATAATCCCCATAGTCAAAAAAGAATAAATAAGGAGAAGGGTTAACACTGCGCAAAGCGCGATAGACATTGAATTCATCTCCCGTAAAACCTTGATTAAATCTGCGGCTTAAGACAATCTGAAACACGTCTCCCCTATAACAGGATTGAATGCCCTTTTTCACCATTTGCCTATAGTCTTCATCTGTCATATTAGAAGTCTCTGAGCCACTTATTCGGAAGGGATACACAGGTACGTCTTTACTCTTGATCAAAGATTCTACCATTTGTAAATCAGAATCTAATCCAGCTACTTTGTTCTCACACAAAAAAAGCTCGTCTTTAAAATGATTGAAGACAATCACATACTGGTATAAACGATAGCGCATCAAAGGAATATCCGATGCCGTTTTTTTAGAATCATTAAACTGAATACTGTCAAAAAATTGTACCGCATCAAAACTGGCGTAGCCATACAAACCTTGCGCAAAAACAGCTTCTTTTTCTTCACATGGAAGAATCTCAAAATGCTGCATAAAATCCCATAAAGCATTGGGAGCATCTGCTGTTTGTTTCAATGCTGCTTTTTCAGGTTTCTGCCCGGGCAATTTAAATTCCATGCTACTGGTAGAAGTCAATTCCATGCCTGCAATGGCATTGACGCCAATAAAAGAATAGCTATTCTCTGCCACATGGTGATCAGTGCTTTCTAATAGTATAGTATCCCTAAAACGGTCTCGCAAACGCAAATAAATTCCTACCGGCGTGAATACATCGGCTAGCATTCTTTTGCTGACTGTTTCCAATTTGATTTTCTTGACTGACATCTGATCTATTTTCTTTTGAATGATCTGTTTAGATTGGGATAAAAAAAAGCCCCGGCAAATTGTCGGGGCTTTGAATTTATTTCAAAAAGTATTGGCTATGCCACTACAATCCCCGTAAAGAGCTTGTATGCCACCACCAATATTTGTTTGTTACTTGTTTCATTGCTATGCAAAGATGGTAGAGAATTGCATTTAAACCAAAATTTTCTCTAAAAAAAACAAAACCGCCTTGAACCAAAGGCCCAAGGCGGTAACCACTATGAAAAAAAATCTTATTTACTATCCGCTGTATATCCGTAAACTACTGGATTTTTACCCCCCATGGCGCGTACATAGGCAGACAATTGGCCGCGATGGTGGATCATGTCAAAAAAGAAAAACCACATCATACTACTTCTGGGAAGGGTAACAAATGTTTTACCCTCAATTAATAATTCTACAGTTT
>CALRXZ020000207.1:0-4063 GCA_943372255.1 Chitinophaga pinensis | reverse complement strand
CATATTTAACACCTGAACTTGAGGGCAGGTTAACATGAATACTGGCTGAATGAATGGGTTTGAAATATTTGGGATTGTATAAGAGTCCTACATCAATTCCCCTTTTGTCTTTTGAATCATAGTGTACTATTTGATATTTTCTGCTCCTCAATAATGGGTGCTTAACCAGGTCTTGTAATACCGTATCGTTCTCAATTTCTACTACGCCTAATAAAGCTGCCCCATCCTTGGTAAACTGTTCTCCAATTCCTTTGATCACCGTTGCTAAGTGCAAGATTTTATTTTGGTAAATACCTTCATCATAATGTTTGGCTCCAAGTGCCGTAAACTCATTGTCATCTACCAAATTATTGTCCTTGGTATCATATAAGTTTTCAAGATTATAAAAAGCCAAAACGGCAATTTTAGAAAGCGCAGATTTGTTTTGTGCTATCACATTTTGTTGGGCTATAAATAGTATCCAACTAATCAAAATTTTTTTCATTTTTTTCTACTAAACTATCAAGGCTTTTTAGTGAGTGTTAATATATAATCTTAAATGATTTTAGTTGCTAGCATTTTAGCTTTTCTCCAACTATTTTGTTCTACGAATCATCAAAATCCATCCTATGAAAAGCCTCTTTTTTATGATGCTTATTACAATTTATTTTCCTACAATATTGCAGGCTCAAATCAAAACGGAGTCCATTTTTCTTCAAAAAAAACAACTTAAAGATTCTGTTTATTTACCAAATAGGTTGAATACAGATTTGGATAATAATGCCATTCCTCTGGTCAATGAGAACGACCTAAAAGAATCGTTGGAGCAAATTTCTCCCATGTTACAAGCAACAAGAGACCCTTATACTGCTATTACTGGTTTTCAATTCTCTGCATTAAGAATAACAGCTAGAGGATTGGCGAATGCATCAAACCTAATCATGGTCAATGGCATGCCCATGATGGACCTTGCCAATGGTTCAGGACTTTGGAGCAGTTGGAATGGCTTAAACCCCATATTCAGAGTGGGTGAAACCAATACTGTATTTCAACAATCCGATGCAGGCATAAGTCTTTTAGGTACTAGTTCCAATATTGATATCAGACCTTTTAAACAAAAAGCAGGTATAGATCTTGGATATGGTTTTGGAAATAGGGGCGCTACCCATCGTTTAAACTTAGGAATGCATAGTGGGTTATCCATAAAAGGTTGGAGTTGGGGTATGGCCATTGCTGCAAGGGCAAGTCTAATACCCATGATTCCAGGGGTTCAAAATAATGGAAGGAGTTACTTTATAGGAGTAGATAAAAAAATGGGCTCAGGTAATGTGATTTCATTGTCTTTTTTTGGGACTTTATTGCAATCAGATAGACAGGCTGCCGTACTAAAGGAATCCATTGACATGTTGGAAGACCATGCTTATAATCCAGCATGGGGTTATCAAAATGGATTACAGCGAAATGCCAATCAAACCAAACAATATTTACCAACTGTTTTGCTTACTCAAGAACATAGATTCTCTAATCAATCCTTTTTGCAAACATCCATTGCTGCGTCTACAGGATATAGAAATAGTACTGGATTGGATTGGTATCACGCCCCAGATCCAAGACCAGATTATTATCGGTATCTACCCAGTTATCAGTCTGATCCAGTTTTAAAAGAAGCAACAACCCTAGCACTACAAAATAATATTGACTTGAGGCAATTGAATTGGCATAGGTTTTATCAGATTAATGAGAACAGCTTTGACCAAATTACCAATGCTAATGGAATTCTAGGAAATACGGTTATAGGAAAAAGAGCTAGTTATATTGTAGAAAACAGGCATCAAGACATTCAAAGATATCAGTTGGCTTCTACCTATCATGGCTTGCTAAAAGAATCAGTCTTTTTTAGTGCAGGAATTAATTTTCAATGGCAACGAAGTCATTTTTATAAAACAGTGTCTGATTTATTAGGAGCTTCCTTTTATGTGAATTGGAATCAGTTTGCGGAATCTGAAATTCCCAATGATCCCCAAGCTATTCAATTTGATTTGCAAGAGCCCAATAGAATTTTAAAAACCGGAGATTCATTTGGATATGATTATACCATGACGCATCAGAAAACCAATCTATGGTTTCAAACAGCGCAACAAATTGGGAATTGGGGTTGGGCAATTTCTTTAGAATTAGGTAGCTCTGGTTTTTGGAGAGAAGGTTTGGCTGCTAATGGTTTGTTTCCAAGTGAATCATTGGGACCATCCCAGAAACAATTCTTTATAAATAATGGAGCCAGGTTTGCCTTGAACAGGGTATTAAATGGAAGAACCAGATTGTATTTGGCTACCGCTATTCAAACTAGTCCACCTAATGCAGACAATGTATTTATTTCTCCAAGAACAAGAAATCACCAACAAAAATTGGTGAGTAATCAGCAAACTATTAGTGCAGAATTGGGGTATTTGATTCAATCTTCAAATCTTAAATCAAGGTTCTCTTTGTATTGGATGCAAGTTCGTAATGCCTTGGATGTGATCAGTTTTTATCACGATGCCTATAATAGTTTTGTCAATTATGCCATTAGTGGAATTGGACAAAGGCATCTTGGATTAGAATGGGCCTTAGATGCCAAATTAATGGGGCAATGGCATTTTCAAACTGGCATTCATTTGGGGAATTTTATTTACAACAATCGGCAGTTTGCTAGCATTACGGTTGATAATACGGCAGATGAATTAAGCCAAGTGTTTATCTATGCCAAAAAGCATCCTATTGGAGGAGCGCCTCAACAAGCCATTTCTATTGGATTCAATAATCGAACAAAAGGCAATTGGTTTTGGACAATGAATGCCAATTTTTTTGACAAACAATGGATGGTCTGGAATCCCATTAGAAGAACTGCAGAAGCAGTTTATCCAGTAGATCCAAATTCAGAGAAAGGCCAAAGACTTTTATTACAAGAAAGATTGCCTCCTCAAACCATCATCAATCTCTACGTTAGTAAACGATTGAATAGTAAAGGAAATGGGCCAGCGCATTTGGATCTAAGTTTAAGCATCAATAACCTACTCAATAAAAAGGATCTTCTGATTAGTGCTTCAGAACAATTACGTTTTGATTTTGACAATCGGGACCCCGAAAAATTTGCCCCTAAATATTTTTTTGGTCAAGGTTTAACCATGAATTGTTCTATCAATTATCATTTTTAATCAACATCAGTTTTATGAAAAATCAAGGCTTTCAAATCAAGGGAATTGTCATAGTCATTTTATGTTTGAATTTATGCTGTGAACCCAGTTATGATATTCCACCAACAGACTTGGCTCAGGTATATGCAGCAGATCTAACCATCAAAGAGTTAAAATCAAAACACGTTACGGGTAAATTTGAACAGTGGCAAAAACCAAATACCATAATAGGTGTAATAGTAGCCAATGACCGAACAGATAATTTTTACAAATCTATTGTTGTTCAGGATAGTACTGGAGGAATCACCATTAGATTGGATGGAATAAAATTAAGTGCCAATTATCCTCAAGGAATGCAAATAGCTATCCGTTTAAAAGGTCTCTGGTTGGGAGATTATGGTAAGTTAATACAGTTGGGAGCCGGGGTAGACCTATCAGACCCTGCCTATCCTAGTTTATTTCCCATTCCTCAAACCTTATTTGATCAATATTTGGTTAAAGGTCCTGTAGCGTCTGAACCGGAAGCTCAATTAGTCAAAATCACAGACTTAGGAAATAACTATCAAAGTAGATTAATTCAATTAAACCAGGTTGCATTTGTGGTAGCGGATACGTCTAAAACGTATGCAGATGCCAAAAATAAAGAGTCTTTGAACCGCACCATCCAAGACTGTAATGGTAACAATATCATCTTAAGAACCAGTGGATTTGCCAGTTTTGCACAGTTACAAACACCAGTTTCCATGGGAACCGTCAAAGGTATTTATTCGGTTTTTGGTTCTACTAAGCAATTGGTCATTAGGGATACAAGTGATGTTCGCATGCGGCTTCCCCGATGTAAGTAGAGCCATAATGCGTTGGTTTTAGGCTTGTTCTGTCAAAATTTTAGGGATTCTAGCTTTAAAAGGGGG
>CALRXZ020000206.1:0-4081 GCA_943372255.1 Chitinophaga pinensis | reverse complement strand
TCTGCAGAATAATCCTGCCAAGGCAGGTCTAACATCAGGTCTAAGTGATTGTATACAATACTGTAATCAGGAGTGGATGCGTGCATCCTTTCTAATTTCTCAATGCCTTTGTTGAAAAGATTTTTAGCAGCTTCGGGCCATTTTTTCCCCTCTGCTTTTTTCTTCATATCGGCAATCTCACGGTCATTACTGTCTCCGCCCAATTCGTCTTTAATGCTCTTGAGTTGCTGTTGCAAAAAGTATTCCCTTTGTTGCTTATCCAGTTCTGTGCGGGTCTTATTGGTTACTTTATCCTTGAGCTCTGCATATTGCAATTCTCTATTCAAAATATGAATCAAGTGCTCGGCTCTTTTATGAATATCATGAATCTCTAACAAGCTTTGCTTTTCGGCTAAGTCACTATTGAGATTGCTACTCACAAAATTGATTAAGAAACTAGGGTGCTCTATATTCTTTAAAATAATAGAAGCTTCTGTGGGCAAGTTGGGTGACAAATGAATGATCTGTGCAGCCAAATCTTTGATGCTAGCTACATAGACTTTAAAATCATCTTCAATTGGCAACTCGTCTTCTGGAAACAAGCGAATATTGGCAGTGAAATAAGGATCATCCGTCTTCATTTCTAACAATTCAAACCGCTTTTTACCTTGTATGATAATGGTTGTTCCACCATCTGGCATTTTGATCAACTTGACAATCTTGGCTACCGTGCCAATCTTGCAGAGTTCTTCAGCTGTTGGCTCTTCAATATTAGCGTCTTTTTGAGCTACCACCCCAATGAGCTTGTCTAATTTATAGGCATCATTCACCGCTTTGATGCTCTTGTCCCTTCCAACAGTAATGGGAAGCACAACACCAGGAAACAATACGGTGTTTCTAAGTGGTAGAATGGGTAAAATATCAGGAATCACCAGGTTTTTGTCCTGTTCCCCATCTTGTTCATTGATAGGGATAATGGGCATAAAATCGGTTTCGTCTTCTGAACGGAAAAAAAGCTTTTCTTTCAACATAGTCTAATCTTTGGTCAATCTGTCACTCCCAATTTATCAAATTCATCTAAAGAGGGGGGAAGAAACTAGAGCAAGAACGATGCCACTGACAGCAAAGCTGCAAAAATGGTACAAACTGGCACAAAAAAAATCCTCCCGTTTTTCGGGAGGACCTTCTTGCAAGAAGTAATATTGGAAATACTAGGTATTTCTACAATTTTTACTATAAATTATTTCTTAGCAGCAGAATCAACTTTTGCAGCAGCAGAATCAACTTTTACAGCAGTAGTGTCAACAGTTACAGCAGGAGTGTCAACAGTTACAGCTGGAGAATCAGCTTTAACATCTTTGTTCTCACCATTGTTACAAGCAGTCATTAAACCTGCTACAGCCAAAATTGCGAATACTTTTTTCATGTAATGATTTTTTAAAAATTTTTAATTTGCGCAAAGATAATGGTCCAAAATAATTTTACAAATAAAATAACATATATTTTTTAGTGCAATAACTTACTTCTTTCTGAAAAAGATTCTAATAGGCACTCCAGTTAGTCTGAATTTGGTTCTAAGCTGGTTTTCTAAGTAGTTTTTATAGGCCGATTTAATATCATCAGGATAATTGGTGAAGAAGGCAAAAGAAGGCACAGCCGTTGGCAATTGGGTTACATATTTAATTTTTACTGTATTTCCCCTTACTACCGGTGCGTGATAAGCTTCCACCGCTTTGAGCATGATCTCATTAAGCTGAGAAGTTGGAATTTTACGATTCCTATTTTCATATACATCCAACGCCAATTCAATGGCTTTGAATATTCTTGTCTTTTCAGTTACTGAGATAAAAAGAACCGGCACGTCTGTAAATGGCGCCAATTTAGTTTTTAAGGCTTTTTCATAGTCGCGGGCTGTATTGGTTTCTTTTTCAACCAAATCCCATTTATTCACAAGTACCACAATCCCTTTTCCCTTTCTGGTTGCCAAGGAAAAAATACTAACGTCCTGAGCGGTTACCCCTTTTCCAGCATCAATGAGCAACATGCAAACATCTGCTTCATCCATGGCTTTGATGGCCCTGATAATACTATAGAATTCTAAGTCTTCTTTTTCCTTGTTTTTCTTTCTAATACCAGCCGTATCTATTAACATGAATTCCTTTTGAAACATGTTGTAGTGGGTATGAATGGTATCTCTGGTTGTTCCAGCTATATCACTAACAATGGTACGTTCTTGTCCAATTAAGGCATTGAGTAAAGAAGACTTACCTGCATTGGGCTGACCAATAATGGCAAATTTTGGAAGTGAGTTCTCACGTAATGTATCATCAGAATCTTCCTCCTTCATTCCTTCTGTAACAGCATCCAAAACTTCTCCTGTTCCAGTACCGGTGATAGAACTAACAAAATAGGTGTTTTCAAAACCCAAGCTATAAAACTCAGTTGCTTCTAATTGACGCGTTCCATTGTCCACTTTATTCACCACCAAATAAACTGGTTTGGTGGTTCTGCGCAACAAGTCTGCCATGGTATCGTCTAGGTCTGTGATTCCGGTAACCACGTCTACCATAAAAACAATACAATTTGCTTCATCAATGGCAATTTTTACTTGCTTGCGAATTTCGCGTTCAAATACATCATCAGTATGTGGTACAAAACCGCCCGTGTCAATCACGTTAAAGGTTTTACCATTCCAATCTGTAACTCCATATTGACGATCACGGGTAACTCCGCTAATGTCATCTACAATGGCTTTACGCTCTTCTAATAAACGGTTGAAAAAAGTACTCTTGCCCACATTGGGTCTTCCTACAATGGCTACTGTATAACTCATAATCCCTAATTGTTGTGTTGTTTATTTATATCCGTATTCTCTTAAGTGCATGTCATTGTCACGCCATTTAGGGCGCACTTTTACAAACAATTCTAAGAATACTTTGCTGCCAATAAACTGTTCTATATCGGCCCTGGCCAAAATGCCAATCTCTCTAATCATTTTCCCCTTCTCTCCAATGATGATGGACTTTTGGGTATCTCTTTGAACAATAATATCAGCCTGTATTTTTACAATATCTTCCCTTTCTTTGAACTCATTGATCAGCACTGCTGCGTGATAAGGAATCTCGTCTCCAAACAATTGGTAGATTTTTTCCCTGATCAATTCCGATACAAAAAATTTGGTGGGCAGGTCACTCAAGTCTTCTTCACTGTAAAAGGGATGCCCTTCTGGCAATAATGAAAGAATGGTGTCTAATAATTTATTCAAGTGCACTTTTTGAAGTGCGGATATTTTTACAATCTTGGTACAATAAGATTTTTCGGCAAAGAATTTTTCTGCCAATGCCAATCGGCCATTGCCCGCTTTGTCAATTTTATTTAAAACAACCAATCCAGGTACTTTCAACCTGAGTTTTTGAAAAATGCCATCAATTTCTTCAAGGTCTTCATTTGCGTCAACAATGAGCAGCGCAATATCAGCGTCTTCTAAAGCGCTTTTCACTGACTGCATCATGTGTTCGTGCAACTTGTACTGTGGATCAATAATGCCTGGGGTATCTGAAAAAATCACCTGATATTCATCTGGCTTGTTTAAAAAAGCCTTGATCCTATGACGGGTAGTTTGAGCCTTCGGCGATGTAATAGCCATTTTCTCTCCCACCAATGCATTGATGAGCGTACTCTTGCCCGCATTGGGCTTGCCAAAAATGTTTACAAAACCTACTTTCATCTGGTATAACCCGGCTAATGCTAAAGAGAAACCGGGAATTTTGTTTTATGTTTTGGGGCAATGCTGCCCCGGCCGTATATTTCTAATAATAAATATACAAATAACAAAGGCCTCAAACGAGGCCTTTTATGTTGCGAGAGGAGGGATCGAACCTCCGACCTTCGGGTTATGAGCCCGACGAGCTACCGCTGCTCTATCTCGCGATATAAGATTGAAACAATATCGCTTTTATTTCCATTCAATTTTCTTTCTCACTAATCAGTTCCTGTTGAATGGGGAGCAAAAGTAGGGTTTGCAGTCTTACCAACCAAAAAAAACTACTTAATCGTCTGTTTTTCTTTTTACCGAAGCACCTCCACTACTGCTAATATTGCG
>CALRXZ020000205.1:0-4095 GCA_943372255.1 Chitinophaga pinensis | reverse complement strand
TGCAGCCACTTTCAAGGTTCCACGCAATTTGTTTACAACCAATGTAGCCAATGCTTCACCTTCTAGGTCTTCAGCAATGATCACCAATGGACGACCACTTTGAGCAACTTTCTCCAGAATATGAAGAATGTCTTTCATTGCGCTGATTTTCTTGTCATAGATCAAGATATAAGGATTCTGTAATTCAGCTTCCATTTTCTCGCTATTGGTAACAAAGTATGGAGAAATGTACCCACGGTCAAATTGCATACCTTCTACTACATCAACAGTAGTATCAGTTCCTTTTGCTTCTTCAACAGTGATGACACCTTCTTTACCTACTTTAGACATCGCCATAGCAATCAACTTTCCAATTTCACTATCGCTGTTAGCAGAAATAGTAGCAACTTGTTCAATTTTCTTGCTATCGTTACCAACTGTTTGTGATTGAGCCCTTAAGCTTTCAATTACTTTGGTAACAGCTTTATCAATACCGCGTTTCAAATCCATTGGATTTGCACCAGCAGCAACGTTTTTCAAACCTTCAGAAATAATGGCTTGAGCCAAAACAGTAGCAGTAGTTGTACCATCACCTGCAATATCTGCGGTTTTAGAAGCAACTTCTTTTACCATCTGAGCACCCATATTTTCAATGGCGTCTTCAAGTTCAATTTCTTTTGCAACGGTAACACCATCTTTGGTAACCTGAGGAGCACCAAATTTCTTTTCAATTACCACGTTACGACCTTTAGGTCCAAGGGTAACTTTAACAGCGTTGGCCAAAGTGTCAACGCCTTTTTTCATTTTGTTTCTTGCTTCGATATCGAAGAAAATCTGTTTAGCCATGCTATTTTGATTTTAGAATGTTTATAAAGTGGGCGTTGATTAAACAATCGCCAGAATGTCGCTTTCTCTCATGATCAGCAAGTCTTGTCCTTCAATGCTGATTTCTGTTCCGGCATATTTGCCATATAATACATTGTCGCCTACTTTCACTGTCATCGGTTCATCTTTCTTACCGGTTCCAGCAGCTACAATTGTACCGCGTTGTGGTTTTTCCTTTGCGGTATCTGGGATGATGATGCCACCGGCAGTTTTTTCTTCTGCAGCAGCAGGCTTAACGATTACCCTGTCATGTAATGGGGTAACTTGTAATTTTTTAGCCATAACGTTATTGTTTTTAAATAGTTGGTTAAAGAATAACTATCTGCCATTCAGCCATTTCCATGCCATAGGAGCAGAGTAAGTCAATTTTTCATAAAAAACCCGTTTTAACCCAGTTTTAGGTTCAGGTCTGTCATAAATGGTGGCAAACATACAGGGTTCAACAGAAATAATGTCAATATTGCACCCTGAATTTTGGGTAGATTCTCAAAATGGCTTTGCCTGCGCCAATTAATTTGGTAACTTTGCGCTCCCAAACAAGTTCTTATCTAATGATCAGTAGAAGAAATATCCGCGTCAAAGTAATGCAGTTGCTATACATGACTGCGTCTGCCAGCAGTCCTAATCTGTTTAAGTCACCCGTGTCACAGTTAAAAAAGCATTTAGACCAAACCAGTGAATTATTTATTTACTTGGTATATTTCTTAACAGAAGTAGCACGATTTGCGGAAACTAGTTCCAAAATGAGGGCGTCTAAAAATCTACCTTCTCAAGAAGATTTAAATGTCAATACTAAAATTGCAGGGAATGACCTGCTTTGGCAGATTCTGGAATCTCCCAGTTTTCAAAAAACAGTGGAAGATGCAAAGCTATCAACCAAAATAGACAAAGAATTGGTGAGGAAAATTTATCAGGCACTTACAGAAACGGATAAATACCAAGAATATATTCTGGCTCAGAGTAGAGATAAGGCAAAAGAAAAAGAAATCATGAAAATGATTTTCACCCAATTGATGTTGCCTAATGAAGACTTTATTAGTCATGTAGAAGAATTGTATTCCAATTGGGATGACGATGCAGAAATGATGGATCAGTTGGTGTTGAACTATCTACAAAAACCATCAAGTTTTGATTTATACGATTTAGTTGGACAGGAAAAATGGGACTTTGCTCAGATTTTATTGACTACGGCCATTGACAAAGAAGACTATACCATGGAACTCATTAAACCAAAGTTGAAGAACTGGGATTCCGAGCGTATAGCATTACTTGATATGATACTGATGCGATTGGGAGTTTGTGAATTGCTTTATTTTGAAACCATTCCTACCAAAGTTACCATCAACGAATATATTGACTTAGCAAAGGAATATTCCACACCTCAAAGTGGGCAGTTTGTGAATGGTATTTTGGATAATATTCATAAAGAGTTATTAGCCAATGGCGATATTCATAAGATTCAGTTTAAAAACAAAAAATCCTAACATGAAGATGATTGCCAGCATGGCAGTAGTAATGCTTGCCCTCCAGTTAACAGCATGTGATGAAAAACCAAGTAATAAAGTAACAATTGGTGATTTTACAGCTGCTGATTCTGCCAATTTTACTCAGGTACAATGGTTGGATTCTGCAGTCAATTTTGGAACCATGCAAATGGGGGAGACCAAGACCATTACTTTTAGAATGAAGAATATTGGAAATAAACCTTTGTTTTTGACCAATGTAAAAGCAGGATGTGGTTGTACTGTGGCTGATTTTACAAAAGGTGCTATTGCACCAGGTGGAGAAGGGATGGTTACCGGGGAATTTGATTCAAATAAATCTCAAACAGGTGAAGTACATAAAAGCATTTTTGTGACTACCAACACACCCAACGGAATGAATCAGACCTTGGTTTTTACGGGTAAAATAGAAGGCCACAAGGCTTTGCCGGTAGAAAAAAAATAGTTTCTTTGCAAGAGTTATTTAAAAATTAAAAAAAACACGATGTTCTATTTGAATGCAATTTTCCTGGCAGGTAATCCACAGCAAGGTGGCGGAGGTATGGTTCAATTGGTGATGATGGGTGCCATCATCCTTGTTTTCTGGTTGTTCATGATTCGCCCACAGGCAAAAAAAGCAAAAGAGCAAAAATCCTTTGTTGACAATATGCAGAAGGGTGACAAAGTTGTTACTATTGCAGGTATTCATGGTACTGTTAACAAAATCAATGAAGACAATACCATTCAATTAGAAGTTAGCCCTGGTAGCTATTTGAAAATTGAAAAGTCATCTATCAGTATGGAATGGACAGCAGCTTTGAATAAGCCTGTTGCAGAAAAGAAATAATTGTTTTAGCAATGCTTTAATCCGAAATTCGAGAAATTGAATTTCGGATTTTTTATGCTCAGAATTGGACTAACAGGAGGCATTGGCACTGGCAAAACCACAGTGGCTAACATTTTTAAAGTGTTGGGCATTCCTGTTTTTGATGCAGATACGGTTGCCAAACAGCTCATGGAAAATGATTTGCAATTACGAGAGCAGTTGATAGCGCAATTTGGCCCAACATGTTTTCAAGAAGGTAAACTCAATAGGGCATATCTGGCTTCTATAGTTTTTAAAGATCCCTATCAATTAGCCGTACTAAATGCCATGGTGCACCCTTTATCCTTGCAAGCTGCGGAAGATTGGATGAAATTACAAAGCGCTCCATATGTTATTAAGGAAGCCGCATTGATTTTTGAAGCTGGTGCTGCAGCAGGATTGGATTTGATTATAGGTGTTACTGCCCCAACTGCTTTACGTATTCAACGAGTGATGCATAGAGATGGGATTAGCAGAGAAGCCGTATTGGAAAGAATGGACAAACAAATTGATGAGTCTATTAAAATGCGTCTTTGTGATTTTGTGATTCAAAATGACAACCAACACTTGCTTATTACCCAAGTGCTTGATTTACATAATCGTTTTATTGGTTAATGATATTTAATTTACCAGTTATGATTGCTTCAACACCAACCCCACCATATTATGCAGTCATCTTTAGTTCCATTAAATCTGATCAAACCCAAGGTTATGATGAAATGGCAGAAGCCATGGCTCAATTGGTGATGCAACAACCTGGTTATCTAGGACACGAGTCTGCCAGGGATGGAATTGGGATCACGGTTTCTTATTGGGATAGTTTGGAATCCATCAAAAAATGGAAAGCCGTTACTGAACACTTAGAAGCTCAGACAAAGGGTAGGA
>CALRXZ020000204.1:0-4402 GCA_943372255.1 Chitinophaga pinensis | reverse complement strand
TATAATAAGTTGGGTATGGAAAATCTTTTTTTACATGAAGCAATTCCGGGGCATCATTTTCAATTATCCTTGCAACAAGAGAACAAAGCTTTGCCTAAAATTAGAAAATTTGGTGGTTATTCCGTAACAGCAGAGGGATGGGCATTATATACAGAATCTTTAGGTGACGAGTTAGGGTTATATACAAACCCTTTTCAAAAATTAGCCGCTTATAAATCAGAACTCTTTAGGGCAATTCGCATGGTTGTTGATGTTGGATTACATACAGGTAAAATTACAAGAGAAGAATCCATTAAATATATGATGGAAAAAGGTGGCAGGGCAGAAAGAGGTTCTATTTCAGAAACAGAAAGATATATGGCTAATCCAGGTCAAGCAGTTTCCTATAAAACAGGTCAGTTAAAAATATTAGAATTGAAATCTAAATACCAAAAAATGTTAGGGGTAAAATTCAATATAAAAAGCTTTCATGATGCTATTTTACTTGGTGGATCCATTCCTTTGACAACATTTGAAACGTATATGGATGAATGGGCAAAATCACAAAGTAGATAAATGCTAAGTCCTCTTCGAGTGACGATGCGGAGAAATAATTTATCTAACCGAATCTAACAGATCATGAAAAAATCAATGGCATTTGTACTACTTGGGTGTTTACTGTTCAGCTGTTCAGCACCCAAACTGAAAACCCTTACCCTTAAAGGATCAACAAATAATGATCTGGAAGTATTGGATTGGGGTGGAAACGGAGAGGCCATCATCTTCTTAACAGGACTGGGTAATTCAGCACATGTTTACCAAAGCTTTGCACCCAAATTCACCAACAACTATCATGTGTATGGAATTACCAGGAGAGGATTTGGTCAGTCGGAACGCACCCTAACCGGTTTTCATGTTGACACATTGGTGAACGACATCGTAAAAGTAATGGACCAGTTACAATTGAAAAAAGCCATTCTGGTGGGGCATTCCATTGCCGGTGATGAACTTTCTTCCTTTGCGCGTTTATACCCGGATCGGTTAATGGCAACCATTTATTTAGATGCCGCATACAGCCATGCACATATTTTTGATCTATTTGGAAACTGGCCACAGCTTCCATTGGGTGCCGATTCTCTCAGCTTTTATGCATCTGCCGAAAACGTAGTAGCTTATAGTAAAAAACACGACGGTATTGAAACGCCCATAGAAGAGATCCGCGCTACGAATAAATTTGATAAAACCGGTAGGCTGATCAACGATACATCGGCTTTGGCTTCCCAAGCATTTACGGAAATCATCAAATTTGCAGAGCCAGTATCTTATAAAGAAACCCAATGCCCATCACTAGCAATCTACGCCAAAAGAGATAATGAACGGGAAATGTTCAGGGATTATCCGCTATTTGATTCATCCAGAAAAAGACAGGCTTCGGAAGCTATAACTAAATGGAGAACATACTATGCCGGCGAAACAAAGAATTTCCGAGATAACTGTGCAAAAGGTCATATCCTTGAGATCTCCAACGGACACCATTATGTTTACTTGAGCCATCCTGCAGAAACAGAGGCGGAGATCAGAAAATTCTTGAAGAGTTTGTAAATTAATTAAACTTTCATCTTATTATCAATAGATCTTTATTTAATCAAATTAACTCTCTACAAATGCGTAATAAACTAGGCCTGCTGATCCTTTTACTAATAATTTCCACATTTAGTTTTTCTCAAACAAATAGAGAAAAATTAAAGCAAGATATAATTGCACTTGCCAATATAGGCAATTGCAGAGCTGGCTCTTATTTATCGAATGGTAATGAAATTGTTTTTCTTTCTTCCATGAGTGGCTCCCCTCAAATCTGGAAAATTCCTTCCACTGGCGGATGGCCTCTTCAACTAACCGCATTTGGTGATCCGGTTACTGCAATGAAACCTTCTCCCAAAGGCGATTGGATTGCATTTTTATTAGCACCAGGTGGTGGATTGAACGCCCAGATATATGTTATGAAAAGTGATGGAAGCCAGGTGAAGCAAATTACCAAAGGTGGAAAAACCAATAATTTTCTTGGGATATGGAGTAAAGATGGATCATTATTAGGTTTTGGTTCAAACGAACAAAACGATACTGGAGTTGACTTTTTTATTTATGATCTAAAAAAAGAAAGCTACAGCCTTGCGTTAAAGAATAAAGGAACAGGTGGAATAATTGATTTTTCTGTTGACAATAAAAAACTATTAATTACTCGACTTGCAAGCAGGGGAAGTAATGATTTGTATTTATATGATTTGAACAATAAAAATGAGAAGTTATTAACTAAGCATGAAGGCCCGGGAACTTTTTTCGGAAGTTTGATTAAAACAGATGACGTTTACCTTGGTTCTAATAAAAATAGGGATTTACTTTCTTTCGGAATTTTTAAAAATGATGACATTGCTATTCTTTCAGAAAAGAAAAATGCAGAATTAAGTAGTTTTGAATTAGATCATTCAGAATCTAACGCGGTACTTAATTGGAATGAAGGGGGAAGAAGCAAAATAACTTTTTATGATTTGAAAGGAAGAACGGAATCTTCACAAATTACTTTGCCTGTTGAGTTGGTTTCGAATATCTCATTTTCTTCCGATGATAAAACAATTGTTTTCACTGGGTCTGGTTCAAATGAGCCATCAAATATCTGGGTGTACTCTTTAATCAGCAAACAGTTTAAAAAACTTACAGACAGCCCTCATCCTGGAGTGAGTCTTAAGATGTTTGTAACACCTGAATTGGTTACATTCAAATCCTTTGATGGGCTAGAACTAAGTGGATGGCTATATAAACCAATACAAGGTACTGGTCCCTTCCCTACAGTAATCAGTTATCATGGAGGCCCAGAGGGACAATCTGTTCCTAATTTAAATGCTACTGCACAGGCATTATTAAAAGAAGGTATTGCTTTCTTTCTTCCGAATGTGAGAGGATCAACAGGCTTCGGAAAAAAATTTTTGAACCTGGATAACGGACCATTGCGTGTAAATGGTGTTAAGGACATAAAAGCATGTACTGATTATTTGATTAATTCAGGGACTTCAAAAAAAGATGCTATTGGTATAATGGGTGGCTCATATGGTGGTTATATGGTAATGGCTGGGGTTACCGAATATCCTGATATGTTTGCAGCAGGTGCTAACTTATATGGAGTTGTAAATTTTGAAACTTTTTTTAAAAATACAGAACCATGGATGGCAGCAATATCAACCGTTGAATACGGAGATCCAGCTACACAAACAGAAATGTTAAAACAACTTTCACCGATACATAAGGCATCCGTAATTAAAACGCCTCTACTGGTTCAACATGGAGCTAATGATACTAACGTTCCTGTAGTAGAAGCAGAACAGGTAGTTGATGCTTTAAAAAAGAATAATATCCCTGTCCATTACACACTCTTTCCAGACGAAGGCCATGGTTGGACAAAAACAAAAAACAGGATAACATCTACATTGGAAATAGTAGAGTGGTTTACTAAATATTTAAAGTGATTTTAATAGTTTTAAAGCCATCGCACAACAAAAGTATTTGCAAAACATGGCTATACAAACCAAGAATCCACTTCCTTCGAAAATACCCGAGCGTTGAATCCCCATAATTTATCTTTTTTAGGTATAGCAATAGTAAGATTGTCTACTTCCGAACTGTTTATTCAAACGATATGCTGAAAGGAGAAAGAGCTGATTTTCGAGACGAATGGAATGTGACACTAGAAGAATTGCAAGATTTATTCAAATAAGATTGATTCTTTCTCCTTTAACATCGCGCCAGCTATACTTCAATCCCCCAACCCAATCACTCTGTTATGGCGATAACCCCCATAAAGTCATCAGCATCCACACAATCGGCTCCTACACCATCAAACCCCACAAATCCCATAACCCAGATCTCAAATACATCATCCCCAAGTAACAAGAGATGGGCAAACAATCATTCTCCTAGCCATCTGGGCAAATAATGCTCAAGAGGGAAACCATACAGCAGTAGTTAATCAACTAGCCAAAAGAAACATGCACAGTATCTACCATCAACAATACCAGCAAGAACGCGTAAAGAAGCCCATCCAACCTTTTATCTCCAACCTAAAGATGAAATACCCCCTGTCATTATTTACTCTGATAGAAACAATAAATAATTAAACATTATCAATCCATTAGAAACATTCCTTATATTTAAGAGTTGTGCGCCATACAATCTAACACCCTAATAATTTTAATTAAATGGCAGTTAATACAGACGAGGATCATTTGGAGCATTCGGCACCTATTGAGTCAGAAAATCCTCCCGAAGCAATTATCCCTAATAATGACACGGAACCTATTAATCCAAATCAAGCAATTGAAAATATGGAAGTACATCATCATGCACACGACCCTGCAGCTCCTCATCATAAGAA
>CALRXZ020000203.1:0-4490 GCA_943372255.1 Chitinophaga pinensis | reverse complement strand
CACCTGCACCAGCTTCTGCTTGTGCTTTGTAGATTTCTTCGCTAGCTGCTGTCCATGCAGTATTCATTTCTGCAGTAGCTGCGTCAATGGCTGCAATATCCTGGTTCTTGTGCGCTTCTTTGAGTTTTTCCAAAGCCGCTTCAATAGGCGCTTTTTTGTCTGCAGGAATCTTGTCTCCAAATTCTTTGAATTGCTTCTCAGTTTGGAAGATCATGCTATCAGCTGCATTCAATTTTTCAACGCGCTCACGAGCTTCTTTATCAGCAGCTTCGTTGGCTTTAGCTTCGGCTTTCATTTTTTCTACTTCTTCCTTGCTCAAACCACTACCCGCTTCAATACGAATCTTTTGTTCTTTTCCAGTTCCTTTATCCTTAGCGCTAACGTGGATCATACCATTGGCGTCAATATCAAAAGTCACTTCAATTTGAGGAACTCCGCGTGGAGCTGGAGGAATACCATCCAGGTTAAACATACCCAAGCTCTTGTTTTGGTTGGCCATTGGGCGCTCACCTTGCAATACATGGATTTGTACTCCTGGTTGGTTATCACTAGCTGTAGAATATACTTCTGTTTTCTTGGTAGGAATGGTAGTATTAGAAGTAATCATGGTTGTCATTACACCACCCATGGTTTCAATACCCAATCCAAGCGGCGTAACGTCTAACAACAATACGTCTTTGATGTCTCCGCTCAATACCGCACCTTGAATAGCTGCACCAATAGCAACTACCTCATCAGGATTCACACCCTTATTTGGTTTCTTACCAAAGAATTTTTCAACAATCTCTTGAACCTTAGGAATACGAGTTGAACCTCCTACTAAGATAACTTCGTCAATTTGAGAAATGCTATAACCAGCATCGTTCAAAGCCGCTTCGCAAGGCTTTAAGCAACGAGTGAATAGATTATCAGCCAATGCTTCAAATTTAGCCCTAGATAGTTTCAGTACCAAGTGTTTTGGAACACCATCAACAGCAGTAATATAAGGCAGGTTGATCTCAGTTTCTTGAGAAGAACTCAATTCAACTTTTGCTTTTTCAGAAGCTTCTTTCAAACGCTGTAAAGCCATAGGGTCTTTGTGTAGGTCAATAGCTTCTTGGTTTTTGAACTCTTCAGCCAACCAGTCCATGATTACTTTATCAAAGTCATCACCACCTAAGTGGGTATCACCATTGGTAGATTTTACTTCAAATACACCATCACCTAATTCAAGGATAGAGATATCAAAAGTACCACCACCTAAGTCAAATACGGCAATCTTCTGATCAGCGTGTTTTTTGTCAAGACCATAAGCCAGAGCAGCAGCAGTTGGCTCGTTCACAATTCTGCGAACGTTCAAACCTGCAATCTCACCAGCTTCTTTGGTAGCCTGACGTTGAGCATCATTAAAATAAGCAGGAACAGTAATTACCGCTTCTGTTACTTCCTGACCCAAGTAGTCTTCTGCTGTTTTTTTCATCTTCTGCAAAATCATAGCAGAGATTTCTTGTGGTGTAAACAAACGATCATCAATGGCCACACGCACAGTATTGTTATCGCCTTTGGCAACTTTATAGCTCCAATGGCTGATTTCTTCAGTTACTTCATCAAACCTCCTACCCATGAAACGCTTAACGCTACTGATGGTGTTCTGAGGATTGGTAATGGCCTGACGCTTTGCAGGATCTCCTACTTTACGTTCACCATTTTTCAAAAATGCTACAACTGAAGGGGTTGTTCTGCGTCCTTCGTCGTTGGCAATCACAACAGGTTCGTTACCTTCCATCACAGAAACGCAACTGTTGGTTGTTCCTAGGTCAATTCCAATAATCTTTCCCATATACTTATTTTTTAATCTATGATTCCTGTATGAAATCTATGCATTACTGTCAATCACCATGCCATCCGGTTTAAAATGCAAAATTGTCAGAACCTGACAGTAAATTCTACAAGGTTTAGCAGTTTTTTTAGCAAATCCGTACTTTTAGTCATGCAAAACAAGCTGGTTCTCCCAATTTTGACCTTATTGCTGACAGGAATCCACCTAATTAGCCAGGCCCAAAATGCCCTGCCTTTGGTGCCAGGTATGCAGATACTGCAAAACACCGTGATTCAACCAGGTCTCTACCAGCTCAAGGCTGACGCCTCTTTGAACAAATCCTTGATTCGGGTTCAAGGAACCAATATTACCGTAGATTTTGCCCAAGCCATTTTAGACGGATCGCCCATTGGCACTTTACCCAATCAAATGCGGGGATTGGCCATTTATATAGTTCCCGGTTCTAAAAACATTACTATCAAAAATCTAGTAGTCAAAGGTTATCAAATAGCCATTCTGGCCGATAGTGTTCAGGGACTCACCATTCAAGACTGCAACCTCAGTTATAATTATCGTCAACAATTGCATAGCCAGTGGAACAAGGAAGATATTAGTGATTGGATGAGTTTTCACCACAATGAAAAAGACGAATGGATGCGTTACGGAGCAGCCATTTATCTCAAAAACTGCGATGGCGCCAAGATTCATGGCAATCTGGTTACCGGTGGACAATGCGCTCTAATGCTCACCAATTGCAATAAGGGCCAGGTGTATGACAATGATTTTTCCTTTAATTCAGGTTTAGGCATTGGCATGTATAGAAGCAGTTTTAACCAGGTCTATCACAACAAACTGGACTATAATGTAAGGGGCAGCAGTTTTGGATTTTATAGACGCGGACAAGACAGCGCGGGCATTTTGGTATTTGAACAGAGCAGTGAAAACGTGTTTGCCTATAATTCAGTTACGCACGGGGGCGATGGCTTTTTTCTTTGGGCTGGTCAAACCACCATGGATTCAGCCGTTGGAGGATGTAATCACAACCTGTTGTACGGAAACGATTTCTCCTTTGCTCCCACTAATGGAGCGGAACTAACATTTAGTACCAACACGGTTTTACACAATCGCTTTGAGGGTTGTGATCATGGTATTTGGGGCGGTTATAGTTATAGTAGTGATTTTTCAGACAATGTATTTGTGGGTAATAGAATTGGTATTGCCATTGAACACGGGCAGAGCAATAATATTGCCATGAATCGATTTTTGGAAGACGGAACTGCCATTAAACTTTGGTCTAGAGAAAAGCAACCAGCCGATTGGGCCTATGCCAATTTACGCAATACCCAGAGCAAGAATTATTGGATAACCTCCAACAGGTTTAGCTATAACAAATTAGTCTATGATATCATGGGCACAGACTCTTCTGCATTTGGGGGCAATAAAAAAATGCAAGTAGGCGAGATTTGGAAATTGGGAGAAAGACTCAATGAAATTGATACCAGCCGTGAGGGAGACCTACTTGACCTAGATTATCAAGAAGACAAAAGACTGGCCAGCATCCCGGCTAAAGCCCTTCCCGCACAAGGGTTTCCGCAGGGCATTGATCAAATTAGGATTACCCCATGGGGACCCTATGATTTTAGGTCTCCCCTTTTATGGTTGAGACAGATAGATAGTTTGGGACTCTATCATTTTGATATTTTAGGACCAAAGGGAGAATGGACTTTGAATAAATTGAATGGTTTTGAAATCTTAACTCGTGGGCCAGATAGTTTACCATCTAAACTGCTGGCGCAATTGGATTCCAATACTATTAATCCTATGATACAATTACAATACAAAGGTGCTGCCACTACCGATGCGTTTGGTAAAACAACCGCTGCAGGAATTGTACAAAATTTCTCCTGGAAGGGCTTTACTCCCAAAGAAAATTGGCTGGTGAATTGGTATCAATGGGATAGTTTGAGCCATCCAGAAAATGCGGTGGTTGCATTTGATCAATTATTAAAGAGACCTCCTATCAAAAGCACTACTGTCAAGGATCTGAATTATATCTGGTGGGGAAAAATAGACAAAGCATTACCGGCAGATAGTTTTGCTACAGTGGCTACTACTACCATGAATTTTCCAAAAGACATTTACCAACTCAGCATCACTGCTGATGATTTAGTGCGCGTATATCTAGATGGAAAAATGATCATTGATGCATGGTCTTCTAGCTATACCCAATACGATGAAGGCACTAGTCATATGGTGGAACTAGCACTGAATGGAAAGCACCAATTAAAAGTAATACATGCAGAAAAAACAGGACTTGCCACCTTGCAATTACAGATCATACCCAAGAGCCATTTACTTAATTCCCCTGTTGTGGGCGGAAAGTAAAATTCTTTTGGCTAACATAAGAGAAAGCCACCACAAAAACGGTGGTTAAGATTTTGCTAGGTGTAGGATACCAACCAAAAAGGTCTACAAATAATTTTAGAAAAGCATAGTTGAGTAGTAAACATCCAAAGACTACGGTAAAATACTTGGCCAATTGTTTGGCTTTTCTAACCGAAGTTTCTTGGAAAACTACGTACCTGCTCAAATAAAATCCTATAGGAAAAGTAACCATAAAGCCAATCAGAAAGGCGGCAATATGTGGCCCAATGGTTAAAAATCCAATATGCACTGGTTGCTTGTCAAGGAT
>CALRXZ020000202.1:0-4527 GCA_943372255.1 Chitinophaga pinensis | reverse complement strand
TAGTTTCAGAAAGTATGGTGTCTTCAATTAATCGGAAATGTAATTTATGGGTATAGAAAGCAATGGCTTCGTCATAATCGGCTACTACCAAGGCCATATGTGCAATCTGTTGTTCCATATTTGAATCCACTTTTGTTAAAGCGAGGATTAAAAATAAGGAATTGATAGGAACTAACCCAGTTCTACTATAAGCGGAATGACAAACCAAGTTTACTATTTGTAGCGCTATTGCCGCCACTAAATTCTAGATTCAAACCAAATTTGTTGCTTAAATAATAGCGCCCTCCAATTTGAGCCCCAATGGCCAATCCAGAACTATGGCTACCACCATAAGCAGTTGGAGAAGTCCAAATATTAAAACCAACGTTTAAACCAGCATAAAAATCATAATTAGATGGAATGTTCAGAACGTTGTTAAAGTGATAATTAGCGTTTCCTATAACACCAATAATTTGTTGGCGATAGGTACCGTTGTTCCAATCTTCATTATAATTTCTTACTGATAATTCAGCGCCAAGGGTAATGTCTTTATTAATACCATAATCTAGTCCCAAATAAACTGGGATTCCCCAATTTGAAAGTCCAACTCCAAAATTCAATTGTGAGCGCCCTGTTGCTAATGCATTCTGAGACTGAGCATTTAGACAAATAATTGAAAGGAATATAAATGAAAGTAATTTTTTCATAATTGTTTGTTTATTGAATCTGGCTCTCTGAATCATCCGCAACAATAGAAGCAGTTTTCCTAGAAACCAAATTGGTCATGATAATTTGCAAAATTGTTCCAATGGAATTTCTAATCATTCCTTGTGCTGGACCAATGATAATTTTTTTAGTAATAAAGCCGCCAGCCAAACCAACTAGGTTGCTGAAAATCCCTTGTTTTACCTCAGGTGAACCTACCAGTTCTCGAATACCGGTTTTGACTAAATTAACTGGCTGCAGGCTCTTGTAGCTAAAATCCAAATGGGTCTTTAGTTCATCAAAATTCATTTCGCGCCTTTTCTCTAGCATTAAAATTGCTAAAGAAAGTGTTTCAGTATTTTGTGGTGCTTGCATGGTTGTTTTTTAAGATGGCATGAATGATTGCATTCCTTACTGGCCATTTAATCCAATGATTCCGCATAATGTATACTAGTAGTCCAAAAAGTACAAATACTAGCCCTGTAAGCAGAAAACCCAAGGGCATACTTGCATAAAAATTACCTAAAAACAAAGCCAATCCTATAGCACAAAATAGAAAGGAGATACCAAACAGGAATAACAACAACAAAACCTTGGTGGTTGATGCCAACAATTCTGCCGTCTTATCTACTGCCTTGAGTTTCCACAATTCAGTTGAAGTTTTGCCATATTTGTTAACGGATTCTAGTAATTGTTCTATATGATTGGCAGTTTCATTCATTAGACTGTGGCTTTTTTAATCATGTCATTGGTATGATCCATAGCAGATTTACCCTTTGAAACCAACACTTCTACTTCGTGTTTAGTGTCATTGAATTTATCCGTCATGCTATCCACAAAGTCTTCATATTTATCTTGTAGATCATTGGAAAATTCTTCTCCTTTGTTTAAAATCATTTTCCTTGTTTTGCTACCCTTATGTGGTGCAAACAAAATACCCAATAATGCTCCAGCGGTAATACCAGCTAGAATTCCTAAAACCATTGTTCCTTGTTTCATACTATTGTTTTTAAATTATTATTAGATTCTTTTTCCTTGAATTAACCTTAGCAAAATGGCAATTACTGCAATCACTAACAAGACATGTATAATGGCGCCAGTATTGTAAGCAAAAAAACCTATTGCCCAAAGTATGATCATAACAACAGCAATTGTGTAAAGTAAATTTCCCATGTTATCGAGTTTTTTAATTAGCACAAAGCTTGCTAATTAAACAACAGGAATCATTACAGGATTTTGCTTTTGGATTGCATGATTTACATTTGAAGTATTTAAAAATACTTTATGTTGCATCAAGGATTTTTCCAAACACAATCTTGCCATTAAATAGCTAACTGTAGATTCAGCTCCTTGATTAAGATTAACATAGTCAGATTCAAGACCATCATAACAACCACCTGTACAAGGATTATAAATAATTTGATGCAAATGATTGGCACCCAAAAACCAATTAAAAGCCCCTTGCATTTTAGCCAAATATTCTCTATCAGGAAATATTTGATGAAATTTAGAGAGGGCCAAAATAGTATACGATACATCTATAGGTTGTTCACCACCAATTTGCTTAGCGGTCTTAAAATGGTGTCTGTGAAACCAATCTTTATTGGAAACCACGTGAATGCTTGTTCCAGTAAAAATATTTTCTAATAGAAACTGAAATGATTCTTGGGCAATAGTTACATATGTAAAGTCACCTGTTGCCATCCATGCACATAAAAGAGATTCAGGAAGTATACTATTAGCGTAGGTCAGATAACTCTCAAACCATTTCCATTCTGTAGTTGACTCATGACGATACATTTGAACCAGTCTATTAGCCAATTGCTTTAATAATGAAATTTGTGTGGCAGATTGTTGCTGTGTATTACTATAATATAAACCTTTAATTGCAAATGACATTGCCCTTGTTGAATGTATGTTAGGCAAGTTTACAATGGCTCGCTGAAATAAAATATCAGCTGCATGAACCAATTCTAAAGGCAAATGATCTGCTAGTGACAGCAAATAACCAATAGCCCAAATTGCTCTTCCATTTGAGTCTTCTAAATTGGTTTCTTGGTTCTGTTTTGTAAAAACACCGTTCTTGTCAACATAATTTAAAAAATCCCCTTTAGGCTGTATACAGAATTCAATAAAACTAAAATACCTAATGATTAAGGGTAATAATTTTCTATCCTGGTGTAATTCAAACAATTGACAAATAGCTACTAAGGCTCTAGCGTTATCATCTAAAGTGTAACCTGATTCAAAGTCTGGTTGATTAATATTACTAAATTGCAACATGCCAAAACCAGTGGTCATTCTCCAAATATGATCCAAATTAACCGGCGGCAGATTATAAAACAAGGGACGCTGATTGGTAAAATAAGTACGAAACAACTGCGCATGTGCAATGGCTGAGTTTTGCCAAGCAGAAGAGGCCATCAAGTGAATAGCATTATTGCTAATATTTGTTCGCTTACGTTCATCCAACATGAGCATACTTACAGCTTGAGCCAATTGTGTACTATTCCCAAAATCAATGATAATGCCAGCATCTTGTTGTAATACTTCTTTGGCATGCGGAATATTTGTAGAAACAATGGGGCATCCACAGCTAATAGCATAGGAGAATGTACCACTCACTGCCTGATGGGGATCTTTTGATGTAAATAAATAGATATCCGTAAACTGTAAATACTCTAATAATTCATCTAAAGGCATAAACCGGTTAATAAAGACAACATTATTTTGTAAGGAAAGATCAATGACTTTTTGCTCTAGCATTTTTCTATACTGTTCCCCCTCTGTTTTTATGACAGATGGATGGGTTTTCCCAATAACCAAAAACGTGGTTTCAGGGTTAATAGCAATAATTTGAGGAAGTGCATCTAAAGTGGTTTCTATACTTTTCCCTGAGCCCAACAATCCAAAAGTGGAAAGAATTGTTTTTCCCAAATAACCATATTTAAACTTAAGTGTAATTTTGGATACGTGAGGAACCAAATGTGTACCATGTTTTATAACAGTGATTTTATGCTGCGCAATGCCGTAGTCTTGAATTAATAATTGAGCTGAATTATTAGTCATCACTAGGATTCCTTGAACTGCATCAGCCATTTTTAATAAAGCCTCCTTTCTTAAAGAATCCGGAAAGGGTAACACTGTATGAAACACTAAAAGTACTGGCTTGTCTATTCGTTGAAGAAAATTTAGAAAACTGGCATCTTTTCCACTAAAAAAACCAAACTCGTGTTGAATCAAGACTAATTGAATTTTTTCGCTTTCATTAATTTTTACAATTAAAGATTCAAAGTCCTCACGATGATCTGTGTTAAGCAAAAAATCCACATCTCTTCCATACTCATGTTGCTCCGAATTTGACTCTAGTGCACATACTTTTATATGAAAAGACTGGTGAAATCCTTCTTGTAAAGCCTTTACTAAGTCTTGGCTATAAGTAGCAATTCCACACTCTCTGGGCGGATAAGAACTAATTAATAATACTTCTGGTAACGATAGTTTAGGATATTCCAATTTCATAAGTGCATCATTTTGCATCATTCACAATAGACTACAATCAAGGCTTGTGGGTATGATGCAAAATTGCATTGCAAGGAGCATGGTATTGTTATATCAACTAATCTTATAATTACAAAATTATTTTGTCAAAAAACAGGACCTGTTTTATCATTATTTAAGATAGCTTCCTCGTTTTCAAGTTCAGAATATTCGGCAGATAGTGCCATGATTTCAGTTTCTGTTTTTCCAGCCAGATCAATGACAGTATTACTAGCTGTTTCGTGTGAAGAAACTAGTTCATTTAGCTTTAAATGCAAAGTGGCTGAAAATCGGTTTACTGAT
>CALRXZ020000201.1:0-4544 GCA_943372255.1 Chitinophaga pinensis | reverse complement strand
GTACATTGAATTGGGGGAGCTTAAAGTTAAGTTTTGTACATTGATTTTTAATGGTTTTGCAAAGATTGCGGAATCTGTTACATTGTTAGAGGGAAGTTCTTGATACTCTTTTTTGCGGTGCAAAAAAAACGCATTGGGAATAATGAGAGGAGGGTAGAGGATCTCTTTTTTGCGGTGCAAAAAAGTTGCATGGTAGTTGAAGAGGGTGAGGGATGTTTAGGATTAGCTTCGCTGAGCCTTTCGGAGTGGCCTTACCCAAGGCCCCTTTTTTGCTGCGCAAAAAGGTTTTTTATTGCTCCAAGTTACAAAAGCGAGCTTTTGACCTTGTCGCAATAAAAAACCCCGCACTTTGTGCGGGGCCTTGTGACCGCGTTAGGATTCAAACCTAAAACCCCCTCATCCGTAGTGAGGTACTCTATTCAGTTGAGCTACGCAGCCATTTCCCTGTTAGGGGTTGCAAATATAAGGGCAAAATAATAATTCACAAAACCAAAATGGCTTTTCTTAAAATTAGTCAACACCATAGATGCCAGCGGCTGTTTTTTCAACCAATTTTTTAGGCATTAACCAAACCATGGCAGCGCCTAATTTATTGAGAAAGCCTGTTATTAATTCTGTTTTTCCGGCATACATAGCATCTAAGGCCAATTTGGCAACATCATCGGCTTTCATATTTAGTTTTTCCCCAGCTTTAACCGCTTTTGGTCCTAATTGTGCGCGGGAAGCAAAATCGGTGTCGGTACCACCTGGACAAACAGTAGTAACCGTAACTGAACTATTTCTTAATTCATATTGTAAGCCCCTGCTAAAGCTTAATACAAAAGATTTGCTAGCTGCATATAGACTCAGACCAGGAACTGCTTGATAAGCAGCTGAGCTAGCAATATTTAGAATAAAAGCCCTTGGTTGTTGTTTTAATTGGGGCAAAAACAATGAGATCAATTCCACAGGTACATTCATATTTACCTGCATCATATCGGTATGTTGTTTGGTAGAAATTTGGTCAAAAGCCCCCCCATTACCGTATCCCGCATTATTAATTAGGGTATTAATTTGATAACCGTTGGCCTGACACCATCCAAAAATGGTTTGTGCTGCACCAATACCTGCTAAATCTATAGCCAGATAGTCAACTTTTACAGAATGTTCTAGCTTCAATTGGTTGGCTAAAGTTTCTAAAAGACTAGCAGTTCTTGCAACCAATAATAGATTTTGTTTTTTGGCTGCCAATTGCTGAGCCATGGCTTTTCCAATACCCTTACTTGCTCCTGTGATTAGCGTGTATTGCATATGCGTTTGTTAAATGAGAAAGGTCAACTTTTGGTTGACCTTTCAAAATGAATTATGGAATATCAATGATGCACTTTTGAAGTAAATCTATGATAGAAAGGTGTTTTACTATTTTCATCCTTTGGATTGTATTTACCCGTTACAATGGGTACATACATGACACGTCTTCGGCTTTCTTCACCATACTTAGGTGATTGCTTAACTCTATGCCATAAACGACCATCATGAACGGTTAAGTCACCTGAATGAATATCAAAGCCAACCTCGTTTTTGTCATCGTTGTTGTCAATAAAGTATTTTTTACCAAACAACAATTTTAAAACATTTTGCTTGTGGGTGCCTGGTAACACACGTAATCCGCCATTTTCAAAAGGACATTCATCTAGATGGATTCCCACATTGAGCATGGGCATAATTTTCTGACCTAAGAATAAATCTCTTGGACTATCTGTATGCCAACCCATTTGTGTAAAAGTACTATTCTTGGTATTGAGGTAATTATTCACTACCAAACCATCCTTTTCATTTTCTGCCACCCGACCTTCGTATGGTGCTAATAAGGCAGATAATTGTGCTAATCTAGGGTCATTCAATAATTCTTTTAAAGCTTCACTATAGTGTGAAGTAAAACAGAATCTTTGAATAGTCATATTTCCCGCTTCATCCTTACCAAATTTTAAAGGAATACCATTTACCTTCTCGCGGCCCTCAGAGATCCAGAGTTTTTCCAAGCGGTTAATTTCAGAAAGAAATGTCTGCACTTTCTCCTTGGAAATAAAATTTCGAAACATGATCACACCATGCTTTTCGAAAAAATCCAATTGTTCATGGGTTAGCGTTTCGCCCAATTGAAAGTTACTTTCCCATTTTTTCATTCCTACGCTATTATGAGTTTCTATGTAAAATTAATGT
This sequence comes from Chitinophaga pinensis, assembly GCA_943372255.1. Lineage (GTDB taxonomy): Bacteria > Bacteroidota > Bacteroidia > Chitinophagales > Chitinophagaceae > Sediminibacterium > Sediminibacterium pinensis_M. The sequence continues at coordinate 2,342 of CALRXZ020000201.1, read as the reverse complement.
TATCTGATTGTTACCAAAATATGAACTTGGCAAGAATCAAGGTTGCGAAAATAGGCAATTTTATAAAGCTAAATGTACTTTAATGGGATAAGCGGAGTATTTTGCAGTTCGCTATGCCAAGCTTTAATAAAATTATTTTACGGTTCCTAGCCTTGTTTTGCTTGCTAAATTTACTTGGCAACAATAGTCTTGCCCAAAAGGATTCCTCCAAAAAGCTGCAAATACTAGTGTTTCCAGTCTTGACAAGGTCTATTGAGACAAGTTGGTCTTTTGGGGTAGCTGGCACTTCTACCTTTAGAATGTCTAAAGCAGATACCATTTCAAGAACCTCAAATTTGCAAACCATTTTACTATATTCTTTGAAAAAGCAGTTGGTGGCAGCCATAAATGGGGCTCAATATTTTAAAAATGAGCAATATGTACTCAATGAACAGATTTCTTTTAGTTCATTTCCGGATAAATTTTGGGGATTGGGTAATCAAACACTTGACCAAGCAGAAGAAGCTTATGACTTTCAACAATTTTACACCTATTTGCATTTAATGCGAAAACTGGGCAAGGGTGTTTTTATTGGAGGTTTGTATGAATACCAAAATCTATTAGAAACCAACTATAAATCTGGTGGAATTTTTGATCAGGAACAAGTAGTTGGTAGAAATGGGTACCATATATCAGGTCTTGGATTGAGTTTTACCTATGATACCAGAAACAATGCTTTTGCGCCTAACAAGGGCAATTTTGCTCAAATTTATTTTAACCATTTCACACCTATATTTGGTTCCGACCATCGCTATACCAATATTGTGATTGATTTACGCAAATACATGACCATTCGTAAAAATGGGGTTCTGGCTTTGCAAGCATATAGTTTTAACAACACGGGTAATGATGTGCCCTTAAGAAGTTTGGCCTCGTTGGGGGGCATGAATAGTATGAGGGGTTATTATGATGGTCGCTACCGCGATAAAAACCAATTAGTATTTCAAGCAGAATTTAGACAAAACCTATTTAAAAGATTTGGTGCTGTGGCATTTGGGAATATTGGAGATGTGTCACACAACTTATGTTACCAATTATCAGACCTAAAATATAGTTTTGGTGCGGGTTTGCGCTATGCCCTTAATAAATCCGAAAAACTGAATATTCGACTGGATTATGGCATGGGGCCAGGAAAAAATCATGGATTTTATTTTGAATTGGGCGAAGCTTTCTAGTATTTGGAAATACGTTTTGCTATTAAGTAAACTAGATAAGTTAGTGGTGGTGCTGCTAACACATCCATACTATAATGCACGTGTTGAATCAATACCATTAGTCCAACTAAAAAAGTAGCAAACAGTGCCATAATTTTATCAGACTTTTTTTGAAGACATAAAAAAATCAAGAATTGTGTTGATGTATGTCCAGAGAAAAATAAGTCTTTGGTAATAAAACTATTTTTGCCACCATAAAATAAATTGGAGATAGGATCCCTCAAAGGAATTAAGTTGAAAGGTGGTTCTAAGGGAACTAAATAAATGCTGCAGAATCGCATGAGGCTTAAGACAATGAATCCCCATAAAAATAATAGCAACATCTTGGGTTGGTACAAAGCTCTGTAAAAAAACAACCCAAACATGCCCCAAATGACCAAGAAACAGGGTATAGAAGTATCATAGCTGGGTAATTGAGCTAAAAGCCAATCGTTGGGAGCCCATCCTGAACGTTGCTCAATAAATTGGAAGAAAAAAGGGAAAGCAATTAGTACCGGGATCCATATTACTAAGCCCAATTGAAACCTTTGGCGAAATTCAAGATTCTGCCAATGGGTTCTCCAAACTAATAGAACTTTCTTATCCTCCTTTACTTGCATGTTGCAAAAATAAAAAATCGCCCCCAGTTCATGGAGGCGATTATGATTAATGGTAGTTAATATTTTAATAATGCCAACGAACAAAAGCTTCCATTGCGGCATATTTAGTTAGACCTAATGCCGCATAAAGATTGGCTGTATTGCCATTGCGGTCCTCTGCACGCTGCCAGAATTCGCGGCTATCAGAACCTTGAAAAGGAACTGAATCTTTTTGGGATTGGTGAATAAAAATACCAAAACGTTTTTTCATCACTTGATCTGGACTCATTGGAATGGCCATTTCTATTTCAGAAATATCCCATTCTTGCCAAGCCCCTTTGTATAACCAAACCCAGCAATCCTTGATCCAAGCATCTCCCTCGGCTTTAATCCTACGCAAGCTTTCAAAAACTACGTCAAGACAAACCTTATGTGTTCCGTGTGGATCTGCTAAATCTCCTGCACAATAAATTTGATGGGGTTGTAGCTTTCTAAGCAATGCCATGGTATT
>CALRXZ020000200.1:0-4621 GCA_943372255.1 Chitinophaga pinensis | reverse complement strand
ATTATTGGCTACTGAAAATAAAGCGTCTGTTTCTTCTGACTCCCAAATCTTGCCATTGGTGCAATCGTCATAACCCATCCAACCCCAGAAATAGTTATTACAAAATATAGGGGCAAACAAATAGGATAGAATACCTTGAGATTCCATGGCTTCTCTGAAATGGGCATTTTGCGAATCAGCCACCATTCCATATATATGTCTTCCACTAGACAATTCTTCATAAATACCCGGCACCATTTCATAACTGATATTACTCAGCATTGGATTCCCAAGTTGTGGTTCTATGCCCTCTTTGCACCATTCATGCGTATAATCCAAAAACAGTTGATCATCTATTAATTTGTTGGTGAAAATATAACACCTGTCTACATTGGTAGAAGCTCCTAAAACAGAAACTAGTTTACTTAAAACAGTATTTAATTCAGCATCTTCTAATAAGGCGCCATTTGCTTTGGAAATTCCAGATAGCAGATTCTTCATATTAATAATCAGGCTTTAAACCTTGATGAAGATACTGGCTAAGAATAAGATTAGATATAATAGAATCCTCAAAAATTGGGTATCCTCTCCATACAAGCCTCTTTTTCCATGAATCCACAAATCAATGCCTTGGCAAAGAAGTCACTCTCTAGATTGGCAATCTTGAAAACAGGTGATCAAATAAAAGACTCACTAGTATATTTGGTTACAGTAAGTTTAACTGCAAGCTTGTCAAATCAGCCTTTAATAATTTACTTAATGTTGTCATTGAACCTTTGTATCCATACCTTCTTTCTGCTGAAAGAATTAATGGGAACGCATCTGTATAAGCAAATGGTTTGATTTGAGGATAAGTCCATGTTTTTTCTTGCATCAAATAGGGCATAATGGCTTCAAAAGCCATTTTCAAGGATTTACCAGAATTGGTTGTTGAATTAAAATAGTCAACCCCAATTTGTTCTGATAATTCGGCTATTACATTAAATGCATTTAAAATAAATACGGAATAATGAAGAGAAGTAGTTCGTTCTAGTTCAAGGGGGAAGAATCCATTTGCATCCATTTGTTTGTCTAATCTAGCTTTAGATACTGCTATGATTTTTTTGGCTAAGTCTAAACTATCTACATAAATAGCAATGGCAAGTGTTTGTGCATCATACCAAACTGCGTGATTATTTTTGGTATTCATTTCATCTGTTCCAATTTTGCTAGTTCTGAGCCAAACAAGAAACTCACTCATCCAAGATTGCAATCCTATTTGATCATCTGCAGTCCAATGACCAGAATTCCTTATAAGTTTTACTGCATCTAAAGCATAAATAAACTGTCTGGTATCAATCACTCCTTCTGCCCTACCATTGGTAATTCCCTTAACAGCTTGACCAAAATTCAAGTTTGGATTCATTCTAGTAGCTGTATCTAAAAACCAAACTCGCATAAGTTTAGCAGCGTGCTTGGCATAATTTTCATTATCAGAATAGTAATAGGCCAATGCCAAAGTATTTACATTCTCACAAAGCTTGGGCATTTGCTCTTTGTCAGGGTAGTTTTTCACTTCAGGATTTACTTCACCGTCTTTTCTAATATAGGGCTGACCATTGGGTTTGCTAGGATCGGGCCACCAATAGGGAGCCAAACTCATATAATCATGTTTGTTGCCGCTTGGGGGAATATCCTTTTTTTGCATAACGCTTACTGGCTTATAACCCAGCAGACTATCTGCATCATGAAGCAATTGATTATATGCAGGTTTCAATACTGTATTCCCCTTTTGTAATAGTTTCTTATTTAAAGCCAATTGTTTAAAATTCCATTTAACCATATCGGTTTTGGAAAGTTTTACTTGAGCAAATAAGACTTGGCTAAAAAAGCAGAATAATATTAGGGTGTATGCAGGTTTGATGTTCATCATTGTTAATTAAATTCAATCTTTTTACTTGTAAAAGAGACCTTACAAGCTTCCAGAAATAGTAGGATCTTTTTATTTATATCATCGTTTTGCTCTTTGGAGAACTTACCATGAACCCCACCCTCAATTGTTACAAATTCCGTTTTTACACCCAACTCATTTAACCTCTTGTATAATATAACCGATTGCTGATAGGAAACTGTTGGATCAGCATTACCATGTACAATAAATATAGGAGGACTGTCTTTTGTTAAATAATTTATGGGAGAAACGGATTTAATAAATTCCGCATCTTTTGCCTTATCGCCCAACCAGTTTGTGGCAGACTTACTTGTAATATTAGGACCATAAGCCCAATCGCCAACATCATTGATTCCATATTTATCAATGATGGCAACTACTTTAAACGGCTGACCATTCTTGCAATTGCTATCAAAAATGGAATTATTTCCAAGTAATCCACCCATCAATGCCAGATGCCCGCCGGCACTGCCGCCTAAAAAAATAATTTGCTTGGGATCTATATTGAATCTTTTGGCATTGTTCACCAAATAAATCAAAGCGCACCTTGTATCTTCTATAGCTGCTGGAGCTTTTTCCTGACCCGTTAAGCGATATTCTATGTTTGCTACTGCAAAACCTGCTTTAAAATAAGGGTTAAATCCACCCTGCCCTTCTTTTACACCATGATTCCATCCACCACCATGAATATTAATAATTAATGGTGTTGGTTTACTAGGATTCTGTGCAAAATACAAATCCAACTTACCTTCCCAGTCTCCAACCTTAGTATAAACCAAGTCAATTTGAGCTTCGTAACCTTTTGGATAAATAACAGGTTTATAAACAGAATCACCTGCCGCCTGACCAAGAACAGTCAGGGAGCAGGTGATACAAATTATTAAGAAAATTTGCTTCATGCTATTTTATAAGTTGGATTAATATCCTGGATTCTGCTTAATCACAATTGAAGTATTATTGTCAATTTCTCTTTGTGGAATGGGCAACAACATTCTATCGGTATTTACAAATACCAACATTTCTGCCAATGTAAGTCTTGGCGCTGGATATAAACCATAATGCAAGGGATACATATAAGTTAAATGGTCTTTCATTACTTGCTCCACTTTAATGGTTGTTAAAGTAGTATTATACCTTAGCAAATCAAACCAACGTTGGTTTTCAAAAGCCAATTCAAACTTTCTTTCATTAGCCAATGCCGTTTCAAACTGAGCAATTGTAGTAAGATCAGCAGCAGTATATGCAGCAAGCCCAACCCTAGACCTAACCTGATTTATAAAACCTAAACTACTGGCAGTATTACCTTGTGCTTCAGCCATCATCAACAAAACATCAGAAAATCTAATGACAGGCCAATCATTTTCAGCGTCATTAGCAACAGCCACTGCTGAAATATATTTCTGGATATAAAATTTAGCACCAGTAAAAATACCAATATTAGTAATCCTTCTTGGATCCCCACCTATTTTTAAAGCTGCAGTTGCTAATGTTGCATTAGCAGGAATTGATAATGTAAGGGTGGTACCACTGATAGCTGCAACAGTTGTTCCTTGAGCTATTTGAAGACCAGTTACTGGCATTCCCACAACAATAGCAGGGTTGGCTGCGGTTAGAGTAACTGAGGCATTTCCAGACCTTACATTCCCAATGGCTGTTAAAGATGAATATGCATTATATAAGTCTTGAGATGGGAAATTCAAACCTCTACCATCGCCATTGATAATGGCTGCACCACTATTTAAAGGTGCAAATGTATTAGGAAGTGCGGAACCTTGGCCAATCCCTCCAGCTTTAAAACGAATAGCAAATAAAATCTCTGAATTCATTTCATTACCAATAGAAAACACATTTGCGTAAGATGCCTGCAAGCCATAACCGCTATTTGTAATTACATCTTGTAACAAAGTGACAGCATCCGTTTTCCTATTCATTGTCAGATATACTTTTGCTAACAAGGCCTTTGCAGCCCAACTATTAGCCCTGCCTAAATCAGCACCTGGTATTGATGCATATTTTGCAGTATTGCCGTTGGCGATGGTGTTTTGCAAATCGGCAATAATTAACTTATAAATATCAGCAACTGGTGAACGGTTAACCAGTTTTGCCTCTTCCGGGCTAATTGGCTCGTGAACCAAAAACACATCGCCATATAAACGTACTAGATTAAAATAATGGTAGGCCCTAATAAAGGTTGCTTCAGCCGATAACTTTTTAATGTCAGCAGCTGTAACAGGAATGGTTACCGGATCAAAACTCAGTGTACCAGCATTGGGACTATAATTAACATTCAAACTATTCAATACAAAATTGACATTTCTGATATTATAATGGGTATTCAACCAATAGCTATAATTACCCTGGTGAGATACATTTGGAAAAAACATATCCAAGTCACTAAGGTCTCTATTAGGCGTGGCGGTACTTGCTGGAACCCCTTGAATGGTATTGTCACTTCTTAACTCTGTTAAGGTCCACTCATCTGTTAAAGGAGTCCTCATCCCACTATAACAACCAGCTAGGGCAGTACTTATTTCAGAAAGGTTAGAGTAATAAGTTGCAGAGTTGATATTTGACTGAGGGGTCAAATCAATTAACTTGGAACAGCCTGCTAAGCCAGCAAAAGAGGCTATTATAAGATATTTATACAGTTTCATATAATGTGTTTGTCAGATTAAAAATTGATGTCAATACCAAAAACAAAAGTCTTCTGAA
>CALRXZ020000199.1:0-4690 GCA_943372255.1 Chitinophaga pinensis | reverse complement strand
TTGGAGCAATCACAATAGTTTGCAGATAACGATTCATTTCATTGGGAGAAATAATAACACAGGGTCTTGTTTTTTTCATTTCACTCCCAATTGTAGGATCTAGATTTACAAGTACTATGGCGTATTGATTTAAATCCATTCCTCAAGATTATCATCATCAAATGCATCTGGAATCAATAAGACATCATCTTTGTTTTCATGCATTTTCTTAAATGCTTTATCCCATCCTACCCTAGGTTCTGTTTTTGGTTTTAAAATCATGTAATCCTTTTCTAGGATTAATTCCATTGTATCTGTTATCTGATATTTTTCAATCAAAGTTTTACTTAACCGAATACCCTTTGAATTTCCTATTGCAATAACTGAGATGTCCATAAAATTTAATTGTGATTACAAAGTAATTACAATTAAAGATACAGTAAACTTATATTTTGACCCAATTTTCCCCCTAAAACCATTTTACTCCCTCATCAAGCTAACATCATCCATTAAACAAATGGCATTGGCCTCCCCTGCAGCGTAAATCCCAATTTCTAGTTTTCCATTGTGGACTTGGATGTTTTTGAGGGTAATGTTAGTCCACTCAGGGCAGTGACCAATGGCTTGAACTTGACGGGATTGACTGAGGGCATAGAGTTCTAATTTGCTGAAGCCTAGGCTGTTTTTGATCTTGGCGGTGAGGGTATATTTTCCATTGGGCAATGGCACTTTTGGGGAAGATTGAATGGTTTGGAAGAGCTGGCGCTCAAAGGGAACTTGATCAGAGATCTGAGCCGATTTCTCCCCTATCACAAGCTTTCTTTCTGACTCGGAATTAAAGTGATTGAGCACGGGAGAATGCACCGAGTCTTGGCTGGGGGCATTGCCCAAGATTACTTTAGTTTCCCATCCTGTGAGTTGGTCTTGCAAAGGTTTAACGGGGCTTGGAATATGTCTTCTATCGGCTTCAAAACTGCCATTGCGTACATAGTTATTGTCTGCTGCTACTTGCCACTGACCTGTGGTTGCGTTTAAGTTCCAAGCGGAAAGAGAATTAAAAACAGGGGTATTTTCTTTGCCCTCAAAACTTAGAGGCACCCACTGATTATACCCCAAACCATTGCCTGCAAAATCGGCCCAACGGTCACCGCAATACAAAACGGTTTCTTCTTTGGTTCCGTGAATGGTATAATAAAATCCGGTTTGGGATACATGGGCAAAATCTGCTTCGCAACCCTTCATCACTAGCATCTTGTTGGTGGGTATGTATGGACCGCGAATATTGTCAGCTACTAAGTAATAAGCAAATGATGCATCCCAACCATAGATATTGGAAGCGCTCATATAATAGCGGCCTTTGTATTTGAACAAACAGTTTCCTTCACGGCTCTCACCCTTGAATATTTCTTTGCAGTCCAGCAGGTTTACTTTGCCGTCTTTGACCCCTATTTCTGATACATAGATTTTGTTTCGTCCCTTTCCATAAGAATAGATCAGGTAAGAAATGCCGTCATCATCAGTGAACACAGTTTGGTCTCCAGTATTAGGTGTACCAATCATGTCTTGCATGCTAATCTGGTTATGCCACTCAAAATTCCCGTTTGGCGTGGCCGATGTAGCAAAGAGCACGGAGCTACCGCATTGTACTACTAGGGTATATTGGTTGATGGATTTTATGTAGGCAACACCAAGTCTGCCAATCCAAGTTTTGCGGGTATGTTTGGCCAGTTCTTCTTGGGTGAGCACATTGGCTTCAAATGTCCAGTTCACTAGGTCTGTGCTGCTGTAGCAGGTCACGTTTTCAAATGTAGCATTGGACTGTGTGATAGATGGGTCTTGTCTATAAAGTGCTGCTTCTTTGTATTGCACGCCGTACCAATAGTATTTGTTGTCAAACCTAAAAATGCCACCACCTTGGGAATAGATGGGTGTTCCGGTGGTGGTGTTCCAGAAACTGTTGTTGGTGATCTTGTTTGAAAGCTTTGGCTGCGCCGATGTGAGTAGGGAAAGAAGGAGTAGTGGGAGGAGGAGTTTCATGAGCAATTTCTTGTAGAGATTTCTCCCCGTTTTAATAATTCTGAATCAACACGTTTGTTGGAATATTGAGAGATTCATGAAGATTGCGAATCATTTCAAGAGTAAGCTTTCTTTTTTTATTCAATATTTCGCTTGCTCTACTTTTCAAACCAACTACAGAAGCTAAGTCGCTTTGGCTATAGCCTAATTGTTCCATTCTGAATTTAATTGCTTCAATAGGATCAGGAAATTCTATTGGATATTTTCCTTGCTCATACTTCTCTATGAGCATCCCTAAAATCTCCAATTCATCACCTTCCTTTGAATTAGGTTTAGCGTCAAAGATTAGTTCCAGCCTTTTCATTGCTGCCTGATAATCTTTTTCATTTCTAATAGGTTTTATAGTCATGTTGCTTATATTATTGTTGCATCAATTTTGTCGTATTGGGCATGGGTACCAATGAACCTTATCCAAACCATTTGATAGTGATAATTGATTTTTACAATTAACCGATGGTTATTTCCCTTTATATTAAACACTACCCTATTATCCTCTAAGATGCTTGAGGAAGGGTATTCCCTTTTAATATCATTGGGACTTAACCAGATGGCTGATTCTGCTTCATTATACCAAGATTTCAACTGTTGCTCACAATCTGGATGCTTGCTCCAGTAATCTCTTAATATTTTTTTAGCAATAACCCTCAATTCCTGATTTTTTCAAAATTATGAAAAGTTCCCGAATTGGGAACTTTTATTTAAATATTCATATTGAATATATTTTGAATCTTGGGTAAATACAAGATTCTGGAAAAATTTTACTCAACCAGGTTTATTGAAATTAATGGATCTATTTTAGTTCTCTTTTTGTGAACTTTCTATAAATTGAGTAATTTTAGTATCGTAATATGACTTACAACTAAAGATTATTAACATGTCAGGTTTGAAATACAAAATAATCAGCAGCAAAACCCAGTACAAGGATTATTGCCAGGTATTGGAAGAGTTGGTATTTTCTGGAATAAAAGACAGGAATACCAAGGATGAAATTGCCTTGCTTACTTTATTAATTGAAAAATGGGATGCGGAACATTTACCAAAAACAGAACTGGATCCTGTTCAATTGCTTCAATTATTGATGAGAGATCATCAATTAAAAGCAAAAGACTTGGTGGAAATTTTGGAGATTAGCAAGGGCTATGTTTCTGATATTCTACATTATAAGAAGGGGCTTTCAAAGGATGTAATTAGGAAGTTGGCTCTATACTTTAAAGTGTCGCAGGAAGCGTTTAATAGGCCATAAACTTTGAAACTTGAACCGCTCAGGGCTGCAGCGATGTAGTAAAAAACTTCCTTAACATTGATGCAAAAAAAATCCCGCAATTGCTGCGGGATTTTCTTTTTATTACTTCTTAGCGGCTTTTTTAGGAGCTGCTTTTTTTGCTGCTTTTTTGGGAGCTGCTTTCTTAGCGGCTTTCTTTGGAGCGGCGGCTTTTTTAGGAGCTGCTTTTTTTGCTGCCTTTTTTGGAGCTGCTTTCTTAGCTGCTTTTTTAGGAGCTGCTACTTTCTTTGGAGCTGCTTTTGCTGCTTTTTTAGGAGCTGCTTTCTTAGCGGCTTTCTTTGGTGCTGCTTTCTTTACTGCTTTTTTAGGAGCTGCTTTCTTAGCGGCTTTTTTTGCTGTTGCCATTGTTTTGTTTTTTGTTATAAAATGGGTTACAACAATAAACGAATATTGGCAAGGGATATTGTATAGGGTATGTTAATGTGACTAGGAATGCCTTTTTAAAGCTATTCTTTGCCGTCATTTACAAATTCTAGAATATCGCCAGGCTGGCAATCCAAAGCTTTACAAATAGCTTCTAAGGTGCTAAACCTGATGGCTTTTGCTTTTCCTGTTTTGAGGATGGATAGATTGGATAAGGTAAGGTCTACCCTTTCAGAAAGTTCGTTGAGCGATACCTTTCTTTTGGCCATCATCACATCTAAATTTACAATGATAGACATAGCTTATACGGTTAAATCGTTTTCGGTTTGAATTTCCACGCCTTTCTTGAAGATGCTACCAATGACATAAATCACGGCTGCCATTAATATAAAGGCTTCACTGTCTGGCCAAAACTGGCTAAGGTTGTCAACTTTATAATTATGGTGCATTAAGTATTTGGAGACTTGTCTGGCTATGTGACCAATGATGCCAATGGATAAAGCATAGTAACTAATAAGCATGATTTTATTTGCCACATACATGCTAAATGGTTTTGTTAGGTCTAGTTTCAACAGGAGCTGGATAACCACATAGAACATAGCAGCTTTTAAGATAGAGATGAATAAGATAAAACTGTACATGCTATAGAATGTCCACCAGCTTTTATTGTACATATCGCTCATGTCCAGTTTTTGGTAGAGGTGACTGATCATTTCTGGTTTGAAAATGCTAAATCCAAAATTGGTGAGTAAGGCTCCTGATTCTATACAGAGTCCTACAAAGATGATCCAAGCTATAATTTGGAGGATGATGAAGACAAAGTTGTTTTTCTTTTGCATGATTTAAGTTTTAAATGATGCAGCGAATATAATGAGATATTTATTGATAAACAATAAATATTTATTTTTAATGGGGATATTTTTATTGAGGAGTGGGAGAACTGGGTTGACTTGAGTTTAAAATCAAGACTTGACCCTCTCCTTTTCTTTT
>CALRXZ020000198.1:0-4715 GCA_943372255.1 Chitinophaga pinensis | reverse complement strand
CTCTCATTATTCCCAATGCGTTTTTTTTGCACCGCAAAAAAGAGTATCAAGAACTTCCCTCTAACAATGTAACAGATTCCGCAATCTTTGCAAAACCATTAAAAATCAATGTACAAAACTTAACTTTAAGCTCCCCCAATTCAATGTACTCATGGTAGCTGAAAACCACTACTTACAAGATAGTTTTTACGACTTACTATGCAATGATCCTCAAGTACAAGAGTTTTTCAAAAATGAAAGCATTGATGGTATTTGGTTTTTTGACCCATCCAGCAAAGAAGACATTTGGGTAACAGTTCCTTTTTTAAAATGTTTAGGGTATTCTGTTCAGGATTTTGGTGGGCAGGTTCTTAAATGGGCAAGGATTCTTGACCCTTCAGATTCTAGCTTTTTTTATCGTCTATATGCCAATCAATTAAAAGCTGGTATTAAAAACAGGCTATCAGATTGGATGTATTTAATACATCAAAACGGAACTTCTTTACCCTTTAGTTGCAAGTGTATACTAGTAGACAATAACCAAAAACTACTAGGCATTGTAAAAAGAATCAAAACCAATACCGTATTCAATACCAATAAGGGAATTGAGGCCCAATCATTATTAGAATTAACCAATAATTTTTTCATCTTAAACCACCAATTTCAATTTGAAGAATTCTTGGCATATGAATCAAATTTGCAGGATTTGAAAGACACCATGATTGGCAAGACTTTTCATCAAATTGGATTCCCTCAAGAAATCTGTAATTCTATACACCAACATTTGACAAAAACCATTGCCACAAATACAAAACAGGAATTGGATTTAATGCTCACCATTGAAAATGAAGAAACCTGGTTTAGCTTAATTTCCTCTGTATGGAAAAAAGAGCATGAACCAGAAAAATTCATGTGTATTATTCAAAATAAAACAAAAAAACATTTAGAAGACGTAGACAATTACAAACAGTTTAAGGCACTTGAAAACTCAATTGATGGTGTTGCATTCTTGTCCATTGAAGGCTTTTGCACCTATGTAAATCAGGGATTTGCTAAAATGATGGGACAGCAAATAGAAGACTTAATTGGCATTCATTGGAGAAAGGTTTTAATGGTTAATGAAGTAAAGAAATTTGATGATGAAATTATTCCAAGTTTGTATTCAAAAGGAATGTTTTTAGGCACCATCAATGGTAGTAGAAAAAATGGAGAGATTTTTCCTGTATCTATCTCACTTACTGTTACACCTGATTTTGGCATTATCTGTATATTAAGAGACCTCACTGAAATACAACATTTACAAGTAGAAATGAGTGAAAAGGATGAAATACTACTACAATTTATTAAGGAGGTTCCATCTGCCACCTATTTAGTTCAAGAATCAGTCAGTGGCCAAATAAATTTTTTATTTGAAAGCGATGATTTCAAATATAATTTCTCTTATTTATTAGATGTTGACGGAAGGCTAAGTTTAGAAAAGCTCTTGCAGCATATGCATCCTGAAGACATTCCTGTACTAAAGGAAAAGAAAGATACATCCAAAATAAAGGAATCTGCTTTTAGTTTAGAAGTAAGGATTATGGATAACCATCATGCTTTTAATTGGTTTAAAATAAAGGCACAACCAGTGAACTTAGATGATGGGGCTTTTAAATGGTATGGTACCATTGAAGATATTTCTGATAAAAAAAATGCTCAATCACAACTTTTACCCCTACAAGAACAAGTATTTATTTCTGAGTCAAAATATGAGTCTTTATTAATTGCCAGTCAATTAGGTGGATGGGAATACAATAAGAATACCAACGAACTATGGTGTAGCCATGAGTACTTTAAAATGCTTGGATTAGAAAAGGAATATCCTTCACGTTGGGGCAATTATAAAATTCAGGAAGTTTGGGAAGACCTTTTGCACCCTGAAGATTTGGAAAGAGCCAAAGAACATTTCTCCAATTATCTGACTCATTTAGAAGGAACTTATTCACAAGAATTTAGGATGAAACACACCAATGGTTCTTGGGTTTGGATTTCAAGCCGAGGAAAATCCACCATTGACACAAAAACAAAGCTACCCAATGGTATTTTAATTGGTGCCCATATAGACATTACCGCCAACCAACAATTGTCAGAATATTTATTGGAGAATAAACACTTTCTAGAACGGAACAACGCATTACTTACTTCTATCATAAACAGTCCTGAAAACCTTTATATTGTTGCACTAGATAAAGCTTATAAATACATTGCATTTACTAATAGTTATGCCTTATATGCCAAAGCCACATTAATGAAGGAAGCCCAGGTTGGCATGTCTGTATTTGAAGTATTGCCTGAAAACTTACATTCATTTGGCAAAACCAATTATGACAGAGCACTTGCTGGTGAAAGCTTTGTTATGGAAAACAGCATTACTGCGCCCAATGGGAAAATACTGCATTATCAAAATAGGTACAGCCCCATAAAAGATGAATCAGGCGCCATTCATGGCATAACACTTTTTATCAATGATGTTACTGACATGAAAAATAGCCAACTGGCAGAGCAGATCAATAAACAACGTTACACTGCCCTGTTTACTGGTGCCCAAGATGCCATTTTTATAGCTGAAGTAGCAACAGGAATTTTGGTTGACATTAACCAACAAGCTGAACTATTGATGGGTTATTCTAGAGATTTTCTCATAGGAAAGCATCAAACGATATTACATCCAGAAAAGGAATTAAAAGTTATTCAAGAAAAATTTGAATTATTAGCAAATTCAAAGGAATATAAATTTGTAGATAGTTTTATCAAACAAAAATCAGGTTTAATTCTTCCTGTTACCATTTCCGCCGGATCTCCTTTTGAAGTTGATGGAAAATTATATGCTGCTGCTTATTTCACTAATACTAGTAAAATGATAGAAGCAAGACATAAGATTGATAGTATGGAGAACTTACTTGAGCAAGCAGAAGGCATTGCCAATCTTGGAACTGAAGAAATTAAAATGGCAACAGGAGAATATGTATGGAGTGATGTAATGTATTCTATTGTAGGACTAAAGCCAAAAAGCATAACTCCAAGTAGGGATATCTTTGTCAACTTGATTCATCCAGAAGACAAACCCAAATATATAGAATGGTTTGTAAATGCTATTTCACACAAAGACCCAATAAATGCCATAGAAATTAGGATAACAGCCTTAGATGGAGTAAATAAATACTTACTAATTTCTGGTATAAATCAACTTAGTGACACAGGGGAAATCATGAGTCATTTTGGCGTAGTAAAAGATATTTCCCAAATTACGAATACCATCATTACACTCCAACAGCAAAACAAACAGTTAAAAGAAATTGCTTGGTCTCAGTCTCATTTAGTTAGGGCGCCCTTGTCTAGGTTAATGGGCCTGACTCAGGTTTTCCAAAAAGGGATTCTGAACAAAGAGGAGGAAAAAGAATTTCTAAACCATATTCATCAAACTACTTTGGAGTTGGACAAAGTCATCACTAATATCATTTATACTGCAAATGGTATTACTACCAAATCTGTTTAAAATATACAGATTCAAGAATCTTTATATAACTTACCTTTATATCTAGTAAGGTGTATGAATCTAATTAAGAAAGCCATATCTCTTTTTCAGAATATCCATATTCAATCCTTATTGGGAAATGGCGTAATGGCTATTTTTAATATGTTGGCTCTAGCCCTATTGTATAGAGCCCTTTCTGTAAATGACATTGGTATCTATGTATTATTTATGACCATTCTGGGTCTAATAGACACTGTAAAAAGCGGTCTTTTAACCAATGCCTTTTTAAAATTTTATTCCGGAACTGGGCCAGAAAGAGCCAATATAGTAGTAGGTTCGGCATGGGCTTTAGCTTTATTGGTAACGGCATTTTTCTTGGTTGTTAATTTAGGTGCCTATTTTGCCATCCCCTATTTACCAAATATTGGAACTAAATTGCTAATTCAGTATTTCAGCTTTATTACACTCTCTACCCTTCCATCATTTATGGCTAATTTGGCCGTGCAAGGTGAAAAGCGATTTGACCGTTTACTTTGGCTTAGACTGATCAATCAAGTATTGTTTGTAGGAATCATTATTGTCCTAATATTGATTGAAAAGACTTCATTAACCAATATTATTATCACTTATGCTTTTGCCAATTTTGTGGCAAGTATGGCAACCATATTTTTTGGTTGGACAAAAATTGGGGCTTTAAAATATGCCAACATTGCTACCGTTAAGGAATTATTCCGTTTTGGAAAATATAGTATGGGTTCAAGTTTGAGCGCCAATTTATTTAGGGTAGTAGATATTTTTTTCATTAACTACTTTTTGAATCCCGCAGCACTAGCTATGTATAATCTTGGGGGTAGGTTATTGCAATTTGTAGAAATACCTTTATTAAGTTTTGCAGCTTCAGGAATGCCTATTTTGGCTGGTTTTTACAACAATAACCAAAAGGACCAAATGATGCATTTTATGAAAAAATTGGTAGGCATGATGACCATTGCCATAACCGTGTTAGCCATTCTTTGCTTGGTGTTTGCCAATCCAATTATTAGCTTAATTGGCGGGGAAAAATATGCTGGTTCTGAAGCAGTCAACCTTTTTAGGATCTTCATGTCAATAGCTATTTTATACCCAATGGATAGATTTTTCTCCTTGACATTAGATGTTATTAATAAACCACAGGTGAATTTCTATAAAATCCTGATTATGGCCGCTTCCAACCTATTGGCTG
>CALRXZ020000197.1:0-4827 GCA_943372255.1 Chitinophaga pinensis | reverse complement strand
TATCTTGCTCATATTTTGTTTGGTTGGTATTGTTGAAGTCTGGACTATAATAAAGAGAATGATATTCATTAGACTGGTAATGATCCTTTCCATAACTGATATTAATTCGGAGATAATCAATGTTTTTATTTGCTAAAAAATGAACCAATCCGTTCTTATCTGTTTTATAATCAGCAGATTTATTCCATTTGCCATTAAAGGTTCCATTCTGATTTCTTTCCTGTAAAAATGTGCTTACTAAGGCATTGTTTAAGGGCATTCCTGTGGTTCTATCTAGCACATAAAAATGGTTGTCCTGTTGTAGATAACTAATATTAGAAACTTGAAAATTTTGTAAAGAAACTGGTTTTGAACTATCTGAAAAGTTTTTATCTGTTGAACAAAGTAGGGTATAATTGCCTACGGGTAGACCATCAACTTTCATTTCGGCAAAATGGGTTTGATAATCCGTTGTTACAGGTAATTCCTGTTCAAAAACTCTGTAGGCAGTTAGTTTACATGCTAATTTAATTAATTCATTACTTGGATAAGATACCGTTAAACCGCTTTGTTGATCTGATTGAATGATTCTAAAATATAGTTTGTTAGCATTTTTAAATTGCAACAAAACCCTAAAAGGTTTTTCCGGAATATTCACCTTTTCTGTTTCGGTATTAATACTAACAGAAAGAATGGAATTTTTTAAGGATTCCATTTCAAATCTTGCCGGATATTCTTTACCAAATTTGTTTTCTACCGTTTCAATTATTTTCAATGCTTCAACATATTTCCACCTTTTAATGCTATCATAAATGGCCAAATAACTGGAGGCTTCATCTGCGTATTTTAATGCCAATACATACCAAGCTTTACTTGCAATGGGTACTTCCGATAAATGGTTGGTAATATATTGTATGGCTTCTAATTGCGCCGTTTCTTTTTGCGCAATGTTGCCGTTTTGATACACCCAATTAATTCGCTCCAAATCAACATCCACTAGTGCTGAAGGATTTTTGTCTGTTAAATGAGCTTGAATCAATTGCTGGAAAATTTGTAAACTAATCCAGTAATGTGAATTACTATCATTGGTATTAAACTTGGCGCGACTAAAAATTTCATAATTGGCCAAAGCCTTTGGGTCACGAATGCTATATGGTTCTAAGGGTTGATTAATTCTTCCTTCTTGGGATTTGAAAAAATCCAAAGCCTCATGTGCAATAAGATCAAAAAGGGTTGGTCTTAATGCTTGTGCGTTTCCTTTTACAATCAGCGGGGCATAATCATTTAAATCAGTGTTGATTAGTTTGTTGCTTGATCTAATTGCGGATAAATAATTTTCCTGTATTTTTTGGAAAAAGTCTGTAATTCCCCATGTTTGAATATCTTTTTTATTGGGTTCTTTACTTGTTGCTCTATTATATAATTTGCTACGGTTACTATAAAAATAGTGTCGTAATTCTTTGGCAATCATCAAATGATATATAGACCTAAATACACTGTCTTTTGTTCCACCCAATTTGGTCTCTAAAACTTTTACACGTTGATTAATATCCGTTTCGCTAACCCTGTCTTCTAGTTTCAATTGATAAACCAAGTTTTTCAATTGCTGTACCTGATTGCCAGATTGGAAGGCTTGGGTCTCTAATAGCTTCAGTTTACTCAATGCAGTCTTTGTCAAATTCAAATTGATCAAGCTGTCTATTTCCTTCCATTGTTTGGTATATTCTTGAGCGGGCGCTTGCGCAAAAAGCCATCCAGATACCAACAAACAGCCTATTCCTATAATCAGTCTTTTTAAAAGCATAGTTTCTATTTTACCACTGGCAATTATGATGCAAATCTCTCAGTCTTTGCACAAACGAAAATACCCATTAACATTCTCTTATGGGTATGGAATAAAAAATCCCGGTCTTTTGGACCGGGATCAATATTCAAAAGATTGAATTTTATTTTTTTAGAGCAGCTGCCATGGTAATACCAATGTCAGCTGGGCTAGCAACTACTTCAATGCCACATTCTGCCATAATCTTCATTTTGGCTTCTGCAGTATCATCGGCACCGCCAATAATGGCACCTGCGTGACCCATACGGCGTCCGGGAGGAGCTGTTTGACCAGCAATAAATCCAACTACAGGTTTTGTCTTATTATCCTTGATCCAACGGGCTGCATCAGCTTCCATGCTACCACCAATCTCACCAATCATGATGATACCATCAGTTTCTGGATCGTTCATTAACAATTCTACCGCTTCTTTGGTAGGAGTTCCAATAATGGGGTCTCCGCCAATTCCAATGGCTGTGCTAATTCCCAAACCAGCTTTTACCACTTGGTCAGCAGCTTCATAAGTAAGGGTACCGCTTTTAGAAACAATGCCAATACGTCCTGCTTTGAAGATAAAACCTGGCATGATACCTACTTTGGCTTGGTCTGCAGTGATTACACCTGGGCAGTTTGGTCCAATTAAACGGGTATTAGTCCCTTGCAAGAAGTTTTTCACTTTTACCATGTCCTGAACAGGAATGCCTTCTGTGATACAAACTACCAATGCAATCCCTGCATCAGCAGCTTCCATAATGGCATCTGCTGCAAATGCTGGTGGTACAAATATGATACTCACATTGGCGCCGGTTTTATTTACCGCATCGGCCACTGTATTAAAAACTGGCTTGTCCAAATGGGTGCTGCCACCTTTTCCAGGTGTAACGCCACCAACCACATTTGTTCCGTATTCAATCATTTGGGTAGCGTGGAAAGTACCTTCCGTACCAGTAAATCCCTGAACAATGATCTTAGAGTCTTTATTAACTAAAACTGCCATGACTATTTAAAATTTGCGGCAAAAATAGGTGAAAACCGTTAAGTCTTTGGGTAAAGCACCCTAAACTTTGGGAAATTTTGCGCAAACGTTCACTTCCGGTTTTTATAATTTGTAAAATGCCCGGCTGTCCTTGCCGTTTTTACAACTCACTTTTAGGTAATATGGCCCTTTTTGTAAAAATTCGGTATTGATTTCCAATACATTATTTCCTTGAATCAGTTGTTTGACCAATGTCTTTTTCAATTGACCATAGATATCGTAGATAGAAACCTCGGTATCCGTTTGATTATTCCTGCTCCAAATGGTCAAAATCATTCTATAAGCCACTGGATTTGGGTTAATACTTACAATTCTGATAAAGTTGTTGGGTGCCTGTGGCAAATTGATACTATCCTGCAAAATCACCGGTTTGCACATTTCAGCTTCACATCCATTGGCTGTTTTTACTTTCAAACAAACGGTATATGCACCTTGAATGGGATATTCTTTTAAAGGTGTTATCTGATTGCCTGTTAGGCTGGTATTATCACCAAATTTCCAAGTTCTTGAAACTATGCTATCATTAAATGCACTGCTCAAACTACTGTTAAATTGTACTTTTTTGGTTCCTATTCTTTCAGCGCTAAATTGCAACTGAACCGCACAAGGTGGATTGGGAATCTGAATGGTTACAGCATATTTACTTTCACAACCCTGTTTGGTTTTGATATATAGAATCACCGTGTAGCTTCCCCCTCTTGTATATGTATGGGGTGGGTCAATCCTATTTCCGTCTTGAATACTTAATCCGTCTCCAAAGATCCAGTATCGTTTTATAATGCTATCTCCTGGACCCGAAGCATTTGATTGAACGCTATTGAATTTGACTGTTTTTCCTGTTATGTTGAAGGTAATAAAGGCTTTGCAATTGTTAGGTGCAGGCGTAGGTTGTAAACAAACCACAAAATTGTTTTCCACTATATTGGTGTTGGTAACATTTGGATCATTGATTAACATGGTCCCGTTGCAGTTTTCTACGGCAATTTTTAATTTGCGAATATCGCCGCCAAGGCATTTTATAGTATCTATATATATGCCATTTGAATTGGTTAATACCGTATGAGTAATATAACAACCGGAAGCGCTATTCAGGCTATCGGTTGCAATAATTACTTTTTTATTGGCAATGGGATTTTTATTGGCGTCTTGAACTGTTCCTTTTACAATAACGGTGTTTGCAAGTATACTATTGAAAATAAAAAGGTAGCAGATGCTAAGTGAACCGAGGAGTTTTTTCATATCCACATGTTTTGGTAAAAAATAGATACTGCTCTTTTTTAATTTGCAGCTTGACTGCTAGATAATACCAGAAATTCTGATGGAATGCTTGTTTTTGAACACCAATCCTTACTTTTGCGCCTGCTTAAACAAGAATAAAAAACTATAATTATGGCAAATACAGCCGACATCAGCCGTGGAATGATCCTGAAACTAGACGGAAGTCTTTATTCAGTAGTGGAATTTGGTGAAAACAAGACAGCCCGTGCAGCCGCAAAGGTTTGGGCCAAATTGAAGGGTGTTGACAACAAACGCTCTATTGAAAAGACTTGGAACAGTGGTGAAACTGTATATCCAGTTAGGGTGGAAAAAAAGACTTTCCAATACCTATACAAGGATGAAAGCGGCTATAACCTAATGAATAATGAAACTTTTGAGCAAATTGCCTTAGGTGAAGAAATGATTGACGCTCCACAGTTCTTAAAAGACGGATCTGAAGTGTTTGTGTTTATCAACACCGAGACTGAATTGCCAATTGGTGCGGAATTGCCCGAGAAAATTGTGATGAAAATTACTTATTGTGAACCAGGTTTAAGAGGAGATACAGCAACAAGAGCTTTAAAGGCTGCTACCGTTGAAGGTGGTGCTACTGTAATGGTTCCCTTATTTGTAGAAGATGGTGAGCTGATTCGCGTAAACACCAAATCTGGTGAATATGTAGAAAGAGTAAAGGAATAATTCACTTGAACTCATATAACAAATGGCGGCTACT
>CALRXZ020000196.1:0-4886 GCA_943372255.1 Chitinophaga pinensis | reverse complement strand
ATAAAAAAGCAGCGGCTAATTAGTTTACAAAATTCCACCAAACCCCAAACCTAAGCCAGATACCAGATGCAGTGTAGTTTTCTGCAAAAAAATTGCGTTTGTCAAAGGCAAACCCATTTGACGGATTAATGGTATTGAGGTTTTCTAGTCTAATAAAAGACTTAAAGCTTTTGATCCTAAAATTCAAATAAGCCGCTACTTCCGGTCTATTATTCACCGTATAGCTGTTCTGATAGAAAAACTGTCCCATTAAAGGCGAATAATTATCGGCCTTATATGGGCTATGGTATTTGATCTCAAAACCAGTACTGATGAATAGGTTGGTAAAGAAATTACCCTCAAAAGCAATCCTATTTCTGGTATAAAAGAAGGGAATATTTACTGGTGGATCACCCGTGGTTTGCTGCAAATGAATTTCTGTATACCAGTTCCAGTGACGGGCCAGTTTGAACTTTTTATCCGCACTTAGGTGCAAAACATTAAAGAGGGTGGCTTCTTGCTTGGCTGAGAAAAAGTTATCGTAATAAATATAATTGCTCACGGCAAAATATTCTCCGTGTAGGTTCCAGCCATTTTTTGGATTTCCGTAGTGTGCAAAAAAGCGTAAGTAGTTTTCCTTATTAAAACCAGTTGGATTATTCAATGGATAATAACTACTGAGGTCATTCAGGTTAAAGGTAGGAGAACGGTTCACGTTTTGAAAACCCAGGTTTAGATAACCAAGTTTTCTACCCAGCTCTCTTTTCATGCTTATAAAGGCACTATAGTCACCTGCATTTAACCCATTGATCCATAACTGACCACTGGCTTCTAAATCCCATTTTTGGTTCCTTGTTCTATTTCTATACTCACCTAAGGCACTAATATTGTAAAAGCTATGAGAGCCCGTTGACGTATCAAACACACCCGTAAGATTTTGAAGTGCTACACCCAATTTTAAAAACTGACTCTGGTTGTTTTTGTCTGGAAAAGAATAAAGGGCAAACTCATTGTTAATCTCTTTCCATTTGTCTGCAAAACTTAAACCAGTCACATTACTGTTAAAGTTAACCCCAAAATACTTTCTATACTTGGCAGTATCTACTGCATTATCGCTAAAGGAATATTGGTTGCTGGCAAATTTGAACGTATGCTCAATTCTAAACCTGGGATAAAAAATATGGTAGGTAATACTATCCGTTACAGTAGAATCTTTTTTACCAAGGTCATAGTGGTGTCTAAATAAATAACTAGACTCTCTATAGGTATTACCGGTATTTACCGTGGTATTAAAAGGATTCCTGGTGGCAGCTCCCGCCCTTCCTAGTCTGGTTTCTAGCTCATAGGGATCATTTAATGCCAGGGTTTCCAAACCTTTTGGGTCTTGTAAACCACCATTTTCAGAAGCCCCTACTTTATTAGAGAGGAACACAAAAAACGCTTCATACTGTTTGGCCCTACCTTGGTAGTGCATGGTAATCCTAAAATTATTATGCGAGTTATTCTGCGTTTTTAAATAGCCTGGCGCAGAGCTAAACCTATATTCAAAACTATAATTGAAATTGCTTTTCTTGTTTTGGGTAAGCAAAATATTGATCAACTGTTCTGCCTTTGATCCCAACAAATAAGTGAGCTCTGTATAGGGTCTGGTGGTAGAATAAAACTTGGTATTCTCGTGGGTAAATTTGTAGGGGTCATACTGGTGCAAACCTGGGTCCCATCCGGCTTTGAGCACGGGATTAAAAAAATAAGACTGGGCTGCTCCTCCATAGTTTCCAAGGGTATGATAATTGGCCGCAAGCGGATAGCGATTGTAAAAATCATTTACAGTAGAATCCAAAAGTCTATTACGGGTACTATCGTAATAGCGGTAATAAATGGTAATAGAATCTGCGAACTTGTCTCTATGTTGTAAGCTATCTTTTTTGGAATCTTTTTTTACCGCCCTTCCTTGGTTGTCAAAACTATATTGGTCTGTATTGGTACTAGACCTGTTTAAAGAATTGGCGTTGATGCTGCGGTTGGGTTGGGCCATTAAACGGCCCTGTGTCATTGCCAGTAGCAAAAACAAACCCATAAACCTATACCAATTCCTTAATTGCATTAGCCCAAATGTTTTACAAACTTGCCACCAATTCACTAAACAACAATGTTAATTTGGGTTCTGCATCTTTGGCTGCTTGCAAAACCTCTTCATGTGTAATGGTATTTTCTTCTTCTCTAATACCAATATCCGTGATCACACTAATGGCAAATACGTCCATGCCACAATGCTTGGCGGCAATGGTTTCTTGCACCGTGCTCATACCCACTGCGTCTCCACCCAAAGCGTGAATTAACCTATATTCTGCTCTTGTTTCAAAAGTAGGTCCTGTTACACCAGTATATACACCTTGTTTTAAGGGAATATTGTTTTTTGCGGCTATTGCTTGCACTTGCTGAATCAGGTCCTTGCTATAGGGCTCGCTCATATCTGGGAACCTGGTTCCTAATGCGTCTTCATTCTTACCCAAGAGTGGGTTAATGGTGAAGAGGCTAATATGGTCATTAATAATCATCAAATCTCCTACTTGCATTTTGTCTTGCACCCCACCTGCGGCATTGGACAACAATAAGGTCTCAACACCAAGCATACGCATTACCCTTACTGGATAAGCCACTTGCTGGGCCGTATAACCTTCATAAAAATGGAATCGGCCCGCCATCACCAACACTTGTTTTCCGCCTAGTTGGCCAAAAATCAAACGGCCCTTGTGCCCTTCTACGGTACTTACCGGAAAATGGGGGATTTCTCCATAAGGGATTTCCAAATCGGCCGCTATTTGATTGGATAAATTTCCTAATCCACTACCCAAGATGATACCAATTTTGGTTTGGGTCTGGGTTTTAGACCTGATAAACTGCACTGTCTCTTCCAATTGTTGCATGAGTGTTGCCATAGCTAAAAATTAATCCGGCAAATATAGCATTTAGAGAAGCAAATTGGGGGGCTGGGACATGAAAAAGGCCATTCTGTTGAGAATGGCCTTATGTTGATAAAGAAAGTTAGTATTAGCTAATACGTTTAACGTTCACGGCGTTCAGGCCTTTACGTCCTTCTTGTACATCAAACTCAACTTTGTCATTAGCTTCGATCTGATCGATCAAACCATTTGCATGTACGAAAGTTTCTTTGTTAGAATTGTCGTGCTTAATAAAGCCGAATCCTTTTTCTTCGTTAAAGAACTTCACAGTTCCTTGAATTTTTGTGTCCATTGTAAAATTTGTAAAATAAATAATGAACTGCAAAAGTAGTCCTTAAATGACTAGCCACCTAATAAATCTGGAACTATTGTGATAAACGGCTACGATTCAGCTTGTTATGAAATGTTAAATTCCTAACTTTAAATCTATGTTTGAACTTAGTTTTTTAGATATTTCAGCAGGCTTGGGTCTTGCTGCCACAGGGGTTTTAACCTTTAATTTTTTGTTGGGTATGTTACTTAGTACGGCCTACAAACAAAATCCTTATTGGAAAAAATTACCACCCAAGTTGCAACAGCTGTCTTTAAAAGACTTGCATAATTGGACGGCTTATTTGGCCCTTAGTTTGGCCATCTTGCACCCAATCATCCTTTTTTTAGACAAGGAAGCTGGCTTTAGTTGGAAGCAATTGTTCTTTCCATTAACATCGCCAAAACAAGAATGGATTGTGGCATTGGGAGTGATCTCACTATATGCATTAATCATTACCGTGATTACTTCACTTGATGCGGTGAGAAAGAAAATGGGATTCCGTTTTTGGAAAAACCTGCACTTGGTTTCATATGCCATTGCTTGTTTGTTTTTGGTTCATGGTCTCTTAATGGACCCACTGTTAAAAGACAGACCTACCGATTGGATAGACGCTGAAAAAGCGTTTTCAGAAATCTGTATGCTGGTCATTTTGGTAGCCGGATATTTTCGTTACCAATATTTTAAACAACATCAAAAAACTGCTTAATGCGTTTCAAATTTTTATTGCTTTCCTTTTTGCTTACTAGTATTGCTTGGTCTCAAAGCCCGGCTGAAAATTTACAAAAGCTGGGGATAGTTTTACCCAAGCCTACAAGTCCTATTGCCAACTATGTTAAGTATGTACAATCGGGCAACTTGTTGTTTTTATCTGGTCATGGTCCCAGCAAATCCGATGGAACTTATATCATAGGCAAATTGGGAACAGACTTAACCGTGGCACAGGGTGCAGAAGCAGCCAAATTAACAGGCATTAATTTATTAGCAACATTGCAAGCTGCCGTTGGCGATTTAAATAAAGTAAAACGCATTATAAAGGTCTTGGGCTTTGTCAATGGCAATAATGATTTTGCCGATCAACCAAAAGTTATGAATGGTTTTTCAGACCTGATGGTAGCCGTATTTGGAGAAAAGGGAAAACACGCTAGGTCTGCCATTGGTACCAACTCCCTTCCCAATAATATGGCCGTAGAAATTGAAATGGTGGTAGAACTATATTGATTCTTTACTAGTAGCAGTTTTGGCTTCTCCCTTTAATGCATGATAGGCAAATATGGCTGCTATTAACATACAAACTGCACCTATTAAAAAGGAAATCCCAGGAAAATAAAAGGGTTTGTTGGGCCCAGTAAAATAGGCAAAAGAACCCGTCATGACTATGGGACCAATAATAGAAGTCACACTCATTAAACTAGTGAGTGCTCCTTGTAATTCTCCTTGTTCATTGGGTGGTACATGTCCTGAGATAATGGCTTGCAATGCTGGCCCACAGATTCCACCTAAGCAATAGGGAATCAAGAATACAAACATCATCCAACTCTCGCTAGCAAAGGCAAATAGTAGTAGACCTAAGGCGTACAAAGCCAATCCAAAATAGACGCTTTTTTCATTCCCAATTTTTGGATTGATCACGC
>CALRXZ020000195.1:0-4902 GCA_943372255.1 Chitinophaga pinensis | reverse complement strand
ATGAAGTAGCAAAAAACAAACAATCTATATTGTCTTGATCCAACTGTTCTCCAATATCATTCCATTTAATAGATTCAATACCATGTTGAATATTGCTGTATCCATTGAGTTTTTACAAGACGGAACGGTTGTGGCATTAATCTCTTGTTTGATTGTATTATTGGTGATCCTTGGATTTGTTTTGGTTAGAAGAATTAGGAGACGCAAAAGAAACCGGTTTCAGAAACTGTTTAGAAATTGGTTAGCCGATGCTGTTACCAAAAGGGTAATGGAGCCAGATAAAAATTTTAGCATTAGTGCACAATTGGAAAAGCTTTTATTAAAAAAGTATTACCGTTTACTTGCCTTGGATGAGTTGTTGATTTGCAAAAAATATTTGAAAGGCACTGCAATGAATATTGCGGTGCAATTGTATGAGCAATTGCAACTAAGAAAGGAAACAGACAAAAAATTAAAGAGTCTGATTTGGAGCAGGGTGGTAAAAGGTATTCAAGAGATTTACATTTTTGACCAGTATGATGCCATGGATCAATTATTTGCATTTGCTGATAATGAAAATTCATTTATTAGATCAGAAGCCCAATTTGGTGTAGTTAACTTACAAGGTTTTGAGGCATTGCAATTTCTCAAACGCATTCAGAATAATTTGAGTAGTTGGGATCATATTAATTTATTGCATCAATTAGCCCTGTTTGAGCCTAAGCCCCTAAAAGAAATGCCAGAGTGGTTGCTTTTGGAAAATGACTCAGTAGTGTTATTTGCATTAAAATTACTGGAAGCCTATCCAGATGAACAATATTATCCAAACCTGATTACTTGTTTGCATCATCATAATGAAGCTATTCGCAAACAAGCCATTCGGTGTTGTAGTATTATAGCACAATACGATACAGCCACTTTATTAGAAGAACAATTTGAAAAAGAGACTATTGATAACCAAATAAGGATTTTAGAAACATTAAAAAAAATAAATCCATCTCCAAATAAAGAATTCATATTGCAAAATCTGAATCATATAGATGATCGGGTTAAACAACTAGCTGCGGAATTAATTGCTATTAAATTCCCAATAGACATGGAGCCAATGATTTTAACTAGTCAAGAAAATACTCATCAGCGTCAACAATTATTTAAACACGTTCAAGCCATATCATGAGTATAAATTGGGAAAATATAGCTTCTTCCTTTTTTGAGTATGGTTTGTTTTTCTACTCATTAACCCTACTTTTCTGTTATATAGGGCTGTCTTTTTTCTCCATGCGGGAATTGAATTTGTATGAACGAAAAACAAAGGCCTCCGATTTTAAAATTTTAGCACCTTCTACACAATCACCCAGTATTAGCATTTTGGCTCCAGCCTATAATGAGTCTGCCACCATTATTGAAAACATCAAATCATTACTTACCATCTATTACAATGATTTGCAGATTGTAGTAATCAATGACGGAAGCAAAGATGATAGTATTGAAAAGATGGTAGCGGCTTATGACTTGGTTCAAACAGATTTGTTTGTTCCAGCATTGATTCAAACAAAACCAGTAAGAGCAGTTTACAAAAGTACCAATCCAGCCTATCAGCGCTTATTGGTAGTGGATAAAGAAAATGGCGGCAAGGCCGATAGTCTGAATGCAGGTGTTAATATTGCTTCTGGTGAAATCATTGTTTGCGTAGACGTAGACTGTATTCTAGAACAGGACGCATTATTTAAAATTGTAAAACCCTTTTTGGAGTATTCTGAAAAACGGGTAATTGCATCTGGAGGTGTTGTCAGAATTGCCAATTCCTGTGTGGTGGAACATGGTAAATTGGTTCAAGTAAATCTACCCACCAATTTCTTTGCTAGAATGCAATCATTAGAATATATCCGGTCTTTCTTACTGGGAAGAATGGCTTGGAGTAGATTAAATGGTTTGTTATTAATTTCCGGCGCATTTGGCGCATTTGACAAATCAATTGTCATTGCTTGTGGAGGATATAATAGTAATACAGTAGGTGAAGACATGGAATTAGTAGTGCGTATGCGCAGGTATATGCACGAACAAAAATTGCCTTATGCAGTGGTCTATATACCTGAACCGCTGTGTTGGACAGAAGCACCAGTAACGGCTAAAGTATTGCAAAGACAAAGAAACAGATGGACAAGGGGAACCATTGAAACTTTGAGAGATCACCGAAAATTATTTTTCAACCCCAGGTTTGGCTTACTGGGAATGTTGAGTTATCCCTATTGGTTCTTTTTTGAAATGATGGCTGCGCCGATAGAATTTTTTGGGATCCTCTTTTTTGTGATCATGGGAATTCTTGGAGAAATTAATTGGCCTGTATTTGGATGGTTTTTTGCCTTTATTTGGAGTTGTGCTTTTTTCTTTTCTGCCATTGCCATCTTAATGGAAGCATCTACGTTTAATCAATATAAAAACAAAGGTGATTTGGCCAAATTATTGTTGATGGCCATGATAGAACCATTTGTTTATCATCCTTTTGTGGTATGGTCTGCCATTAATGGATTTGCAGATTATTTTCAAGACGTAAAATCATGGGGGGTAATGTCTAGGGCAGGATTTGCCCCACAACAGGGTGCCTCACCAGCACTGATTCAAAATACAGATGCGCACAAGAAAAATATCTATTTCCCGGTTCAGCAATTTTCTCAAATATTTCTAACAAGTATCTTATTGTTTCTTTTGTTTAGGGGCTATGAATTTGGATACAGTTATTGGAAGCACGGTTTGGAAGGGAGTGTGAGGCATCTATTAGTCAATACGCTTCTTGCTGATTTTGTGTTTCTTTTTTCTAGTGGAATTGCTTTTTTTATTCCCTATACAGCCATTTATCAATT
The DNA here is from genome assembly GCA_943372255.1 of Chitinophaga pinensis. Lineage (GTDB taxonomy): Bacteria > Bacteroidota > Bacteroidia > Chitinophagales > Chitinophagaceae > Sediminibacterium > Sediminibacterium pinensis_M. Next base: position 2,062 of record CALRXZ020000195.1, on the reverse strand, counting down.
GCATCAAAAAGGAGCTAACTGGTTTTTAAAAGGCGCATTTTTTGTGCTGATATTGATGCAAATTTTCTTGTCACAATATTTCTTAACTACCCTAGTGCCTTTAGGAGCTGATGTATGGGGTTATTCAATGGCTGAGATTAAATTGACGGTTGGCGCGTCTGGTGTACTCAATTTTTGGACCATAGCAATGATCTTGGCAGTTATGGCATTATTGGTTTGGGCCTTTAAAAAATTACCGACTAAGTTCAAAGTACATATAAATATGTCCTGGCTATTGGTGGCAAGTTGTTTTATTGTCATTCTTTCAAAAAAACCCATCCGTGGTAGAATCAGACCCATTGCTGTAGAATACAATCAAAACCTAAGCCTTAATAAACCACAATATTTTTACGCATCCAGCCTTAAATATTTTTTTCCAAAACAGCAATTTGTCAATATTTATGATGACCAATATAGCGGTGATTTTGGAGGAGAAATAGATAGTAGCTTGGTGGCATTTAACTATATAGCACCAACCACATACCCTTTTTTACACTCAGTAGACAGTACTGCAGATAAATTGTCTCCTTTTTTTAACAAAGGGAAAACCCCGCCGAATATAGTTTTGATCATGGTAGAAGGTTTGGGTAGGGCTTTTACCAATAGAGGAGCTTATATGGGTAATTTTACTCCCTTCTTAGATTCTCTTTCTAAACAAAGTTTGTATTGGCCTAATTTCTTAAGTGAAGGAGGTAGAACATTTGCTGTATTGCCTTCTGTATTGGGGTCGCTTCCATTTGGAAAAAACGGATTTAATGAAATGAGTACAGCCATGCCAGAACATGTATCACTTGCTTCTGTATTGGGTAGAAATGGTTTTCAAAGCGCTTTTTATTATGGGGGAGACGCGCATTTTGATTTTATGGATGATTTTATGCGTAAGTCCGGCATTGGAAAAATTCAGGATATAGCATCCTTTGGGGTTGGGTATCAAAAAATGCCATCCAGTTCATCTGGTTTTAGTTGGGGATATGGTGATAAAGAATTGTTCCGAAAATATTTTGCAGATCTAGTAAAGCAACCTGCTGGTCCTTATGTAAATGTGCTTCTAACCTTATCTACACATAGTCCTTTCTTGGTGAATGATCAGCAAAAATGGGGTGACAGATTTGAGATGCGTATGACGGAATTAGGAATGAGTGATAACGCAATGAAAAGTTTGAGACAATACAAACAACAATTAGCTAGCGTACTTTTCTTAGACAATGCACTCCAATATTTTTTCAATGAGTATAGCAAAAGACCTGAATTTGCCAATACGGTTTTTCTAGTAACAGGAGATCATAGATTGCCAGAGATTCCTATGACTACCAAACTTGACCGTTATCATGTTCCTTTGATCATCTATTCTCCTCTATTAAAAAGAACCGCAGAAATGCAAGCTATCTCTACCCATTTTGATATTACACCAAGCATTTTGCAATGGCTTAAAAATAGTTATCAATTAAGCATACCAGCAACTGCCACTTGGATGGGCGCAGGGTTAGACACAACCAAGGAATTTAATAGTACACGCGCTTACCCGCTCATGCAAACCAAAAATGAAGTCAATGGATTTATCCTAGGCAAACTATTCCAAGAAGGTAATCAAGTTTTTAAAATTAATTCGGATATGAATCTTTCTGTTATGGAAGAACCGGATGAAATCAACAAAATCAATGCTGCTTTTGATCAATTTAAATTGCGGAATAGCACTATTCAAAAAAATGCTAAGATCTTACCCGATAGCTTACTAACCAAATATGGCAGGATTAAGAAATAATCCTATTGTTTTTTATCTCTATAATCTTTGATAATGGTAGTAACCAAGGGTCTATAGAAATTATAGAAAAAATAAGAACGCTCCATGGGGTCTTCCTTGTTATATAGCATCCATTTAAAATAATCGGTACCGGCAAAATGCACCGTTTTCATATTAATGGGGTTGTCACAAAAATCACCTGTTAAATAAAAGAAGGGTTGGTCCTTTTTTAAAGAATGAATTACTGCTGGAAATTTAGTTGGTATGCCTATGGAATCTAGT
>CALRXZ020000194.1:0-4908 GCA_943372255.1 Chitinophaga pinensis | reverse complement strand
TGAAACACATCCAATAATGGCCCCAGATTGGTCCATGGCTTTTAAAAAATGTTGGCCAGGGGTATTCATTTGTTCCAATAGGGTTTCTGGGATTACTCGAACCCCATCTAATAGATCAGCTTCAGTGGTCCATCCTCTTTTTGAGCTATCACCTCTATAGGCACTATTGACTAGTAAAACTAAATCTGGAATATCTGCTATTGTTGCACTATCAATGGTTAATTGTTCATTCATGTATTAAAGATAAGTACTTGCTAGATTTTTGATACAGCTACTGAAGCTAAATGTAAAATGCTGACAAAGTATTACATTGCAATTGATGAAAATTGACTCATCCATTCCATATCAGATTAGTCCAGCACCTTGGCAATTGAAAGGAGAGGGTTATTTAATGCTCTATCGATTTAGCAATGAGTTTTTAATGAAGGAAGGTTGTATTTCAGAAGAACTTAAGCCATTTCTTTGGATGAATATTGGTATGGTCATGTTGGTCAATTACCAAGTATCTCCCGTAGGGCCATATGGAGAATTATTATTTATACCTGGAATGTTTCATTATAAGGGAAAATACTATTGGCATATTTCTAAAATCTATGTAAGCTCCTTAGACTCGGTCATAAACGGGAGAGCAAATTGGGGAATTCCAAAAGAGTTGGCAGAGTTTGAATTCAAAAACTTAGATCAGGGTATCCATTCTGTAAAAGTGATGACCAACGGTGAAATGGTATTTGACTGCCATTTCAAAGACAGGTCATTGGGATTTCCATTGAGTACTTCTATTTTACCATTTCAATTTATTCAGCCACTAAATGCTAAAGAATATGTTACTCATCCAAAAGGGAGTGGTAAGGCTTTTTTTTCTCCACCACAAGATTTAGTGACTGGGCATGGGCTTTTTCCCAGTATTGGCACTCAAAGAAGATTGACCTCTTTGCATATCCCTAATTTTTCCTTAGCTTTTCCCAATCCCATTTTTCTATAATGTTATTTCAGCATCAACATATTGTTATCACTGGAGCTGCATCTGGAATAGGCTTAGCCCTTGTGAGAGAATTGTCACAATATAGTTGTCGGGTATTAGCCATTGATAAAGATGAAAATGGATTAATGTTATTAGAACAAGAAATGGGGTCTTCTAAAATGCAAATTCAAATCCTTTTATTGGATTTAGCCAATCCTGATCAAATACAAGCCATGGTGACGTTGGCGTTGGAAAAACTAGACCGAATAGACCTTTTTTTTGCAAATGCTGGTATTGCTTTATATGGAAGTTTTGGGTCTCAAAGTTTTAACCAACGACAGTCTCAAATAATGGTGAATTTAGTAGCGCCAATAGAAGGTCTTTATCAAATGATGCAATTGACTAAAGGACATCCTTTTAGTTATGTTATTACTGCATCGGCCATGGCCAAAATTGGGATGCCTCACTATGCCATGTATGCAGCAACAAAATCTGCTTTAGACCGATTTGCAGAGTGCTTTAGATTTGAACAAAACCCTAACTGCCATTTAATGTTGGCATATCCCATTGCAACTAGAACAGATTTTTTTACTGGACAGGATCAAGCCAATATTCCATGGCCAAGTCAATCTCCCACTAAAGTTGCCCAAACAATTTTAAAAGCAGTAGGTCAGAAAAAGACTTACGTGTATCCTTCCAAATTGTTTAGGTGCATGATTTCTTTGCAGTTAATCAATAAATGGCTCATGTATCCTTATCAGCTTTGGAATAAGCCCAAACATGGTTAAAATGAAAAGGGTTTGTTTCTTTGGAGCACTTGAAAAGCTTTGATGGTTCTGGCAATTTTAAATTTATTAAAAGTTACCGCTGCTTTACCCTTTGTGCTCACACCATTAATTCCAGCTAGACCCTGCATGGTCCATTTGTAATTTTGACGGTTTCGATGGTGCCAATTTTCATTGCGAATTTGTCCTACAGGAAAAATATAAATATGCCCCTGTTTTACTAAGTGGTGACTTTGGGCATCTAGTGTAACATCGTTGGCCCAATGCTCAATGGTGACCAGTGTTTCTGAATGGGTAGGATCTAGAACCATGGCTAAAATGTTAGAACCTACAAGTGTGGGTATCATAATGGCAACATGGTAATTCCATTTATTTTTTAAACTACCCATATTTCTATTGAGAAAGTAACCGCTAAAAACCCAAGCTTTAAAATGTGGTATCTGCCATTGGGTCAATAAAATAGCAATAGCTTCTGCTCTGTCTTCACAATTGTGAATGTCATTCCAGTGAAACAATGGGTGTTTCCCAAAATAATCATGAATTTCGGCAGCTTGGTCAATAGTTAAGTAATCTGAACCAATCCAAGTGTCAGAAAGTTGCTGGTCAAAAACTGTATTCTTGTTTATAATATCCAGTTGAATTGATAGTCAATAGGTGCTTTGATACCAGTTCTTTCAGCAACTTTACGGAATCGGTCAGGTAAGCCCATTAAATAGTCCCTGCCTTTTTCTGCCGCACCATTTAGTCCAGTAATATTTCCAATATTCCATTCATTGATCAATGATTCTAAAATATTGGTATAATCCATGCTAGTATAAACTCCAAGTCTTTGAGCAGCATCGCTAAAATGTGACCAGCTTTGTCCTATTTTCTCACCTTGTTGGCGAAGAAAATGTGCCGGCATCACTATTTTTTTGCGCATCATATCTTCCAGTGCAATCATCATTTCACTAGGATCTACTTCAAAGATCTTTGTGACGAAAGAACGATATGCTTTTGCATGTCTAGCTTCATCCGCTGCAATAACTCCGCAGATTTTGGACAATTGTTCATTGCCATGCTTTTTAGCCATTGTAGCCGTTCTGCGATGAGAAATATTGGTAGCCATTTCTTGAAAAGAAGTGTACACAAAATTGCGGTATGGATCTCTGGCTGTTCCAATTTCCATTCCGTCTGCAATTAAGTGTTGGGTACTAATTTCCATTTGGCGCATATTCACTCGGCCAGAGAGATAGATATATTTATTCAATAAATCGCCATGTCTGTTTTCTTCAGCTGTCCACATCCTAACCCATTTACTCCAGCCTTTTGGTTCCCCTTTGCTAATTCCATCAATTTCCATTAACCAGCTTTCATAGGTTGGAAGTGCTTCTTCAGTTATCAAATCACCAACCAAAATGGCCATATAATCATATGGTAAAGCTTTGCATTGTTCTTGAATTTCCTTGATCTCTTTGGTAAATTCTGGATTATTACTTTCAGGAAGAAAATCAGATGGTTGCCAGTTGGTATCTATTGGTTTTAAGAATTCTTCAATGATACTATCAATTTTCTGTGCTAGAAAATGCATCACTTCAATTCGTGTAGGATTCAAGGTCATGTTTGTACAGCTTGTGATTTTGAGTTCTTTACATTGGGTGCGGTCCAACGCGTGGCGAAGGTAAGGGATTATGGTTCATTAAAACCCTTGCTGGGTATACAAAAACAAGGGTAAAACGAACAGTTATTCGTTTTACCCTTATTAATTACAATCATTAACAATTATTTTTTTGTCTGAACGGTAGGATAGTGGTCAATAGTTTCAAAAACATAACGCTTGTCTTGTTTAAGAATATTGATGAATCTACTCAAAGAATCGGCGTATTGTTTTTTCTCAAACAAACGGTCATGAGAAAGTATGACAATCATATTGGGTTGATTGGTGCTTCCATCATCAAACTTCTGATTCATTTTTTTGATCATTTCATCTACAGATTCCTTAGGGGCTTTGGCTTTGGCTTGTTGTGTCCATTCCATATCCCATCCTACAATTTTATAACCAAGAGAATCTAATTTAACAACAACTGGTGTTGTTGCTTTTTGACCCTGAATATCACCATTGGATGCCCATGTGTTATTGCCTGGGAGTCTTATAATTTTCACAGGGATTTTTAACAACTGTTCATTCTTGATAAAGTCATTTAAGGCACTATCTGTATTTTCGGGAGCATAGAACTTGCTATACTTGTCATTGAAACCATGACTAAAGCTATGGTTGGCCAATAAAAACTGCGGGTAGTCATTTCTTAGAGAATCAATTATTCTTTTTTTCCAAGGTCCCACTTGGTTAAATCCAACAGCAAAAAAAGTGGCTTTAATGCCTTGTTCACGAAAAATAGCCTTGCTGTTCACAGTTCCTGGGGGCTGAGGAGAGTCATCCCAAGTAAGAAAAACATACCTTTTTGAACTATCATATTTAATGGCAGATCCAGGGACTAACTTGGTTTCTGCTGATTTGGTTGAATCAGTGGCAGTTTTTTGTTCTTTGCCACTGTTACAAGCGGTCAACAAAACCAATAAAGCCATGCTGCCTACTAAAATCTGTTTCTTCATTCCTTCTAATTTTTTCAAAAGTAACAACTGCCTTACTCCATACATTGGCTTAGTTATGCATAGGTGTGCATAAACCAATTTCTTAATCTGTTTTTGCATCTGTTTAACATTTTTGCGTAAACCAAGCCATTTTGTTCCATGTTTTAAGAAAAACATTCTCTCACTTTCAATTCTATGTTATGAAAAAAATGATACTCGTATCAAATCTTAGGTTATTCATGTTTTTGTTATTATTGATATCCCAAACATCTTTTGCCCAAGAAATCCCTGAATCTGCATTGAAGAAACAAGTTGCAGAAATAAAAGGTGGTAATGATTTGTTGCAAAAGTTAACCCCAGTAAGTTTTAAATACAATGACCAAGATTTCCCCTATCTAGAAACCCCTAAAGCCGTACAATATGGATTTAATGCAGATCAGGTTCAATTGGTTTTGCCATCCTTGGTTTACGCAAAAAATGGTCAATATTTAGGTGGTAAAAATTTATACAAGTCCTATTCCCGGAAAATAGTTGATGAATCGGGTTTGATACCCATATTAGTAGCATCTGTAAAAGAGTTACAAGAACAGG
>CALRXZ020000193.1:0-4931 GCA_943372255.1 Chitinophaga pinensis | reverse complement strand
CAGAGTATCAGTTGGAGCATAAGATTGAAAGAGACAGGGAAAAGCAATTCATCAATAGCATTCTGAAAGATTTAGCAGAAGATAATTTGGCACTTTCCGCTACAATAATCTCTTATGATGAAAGCCAGAAAAGAAATGATTCATTAATCCGTCTTTTATGTAGTCCGAATGTAAAAGATCACGGTGCATACCTCTATTATCTTGGACGGAAAGCCTCAAAAAGCGGACGTCTCGCTATTCATGATGCTACAATTCAGCAATTGAAAAATTCTGGTGGTCTTAGGCTAATTCAAAAAGAAAATGTTTCAAAGGCAATTATTGAATATTACAATCATCTTGTTATAATAAATTACTATCAGAAAATTGAAGATGATGAAATAATGGAATATCGAAAAATGGCAGGGGAACTTTTTCATCCCATTCTATTTAATGATATTGCAATTTCAGTCAACACTGTTATAGTTCCGTCGGGTAATCCTGCTTTACTTACGTATGATTCAAAAACCCTTTTTCGGGTTGCTGGTATGGTTTCTTATGTTAGAAACACTCGAATAGGCCTTGCAAAAGCCGAAACGGAAATGCAGGCTGCGGCTCAAAACCTTATTGAGTTAATAAAAAAAGAATACCATCTTGATTAAATGCAAGAACATATAAAATAATGCAGAACATTTTTTGGACAGCTTATACGGATCAAGAAAGACATGCTGCTATTAATCAGATTCAATCTCTTGTTGCTCAATATGGAGACCTTGTTGATATCCGCCTTTTCTCAGATATCTCACTAACCATGACAATAGAAATAGCGGAATGCAAGATTGATAAATTACACAATGCATTGGCCAGCATGATGAAAATGGATGCATCTGCATTGCTAGATTCCATCTCAACAAAAGAAAGAACCATTTATCTGAATATCACTTTTTTACATGCAACTGGAGACTTGAAACAAGAGGTTCCAGCTGTGCCTGATTAGCATACTTTCTTACAAGATCCAACTGGTTTAATTCTCTCTAATCTAGCATCGCGCCAGCCATTTCTCAACTAAACCTTCTCTTAAGAGGCGTTTAAATATACATATTCTAAATATGTATAGATATTTCAATTAATCTATATATCCCCCTTTTTATTTTGTATATTCAAGTGTTATGCTAGCTAAAAGCAGTTTGTAACAAATCCCAAAACTAAAACCTATAACATGAGAATTGCAATTACATGTCTTGTAACCATTCTTTTTGTCTTTTCAGAAAACTCTGTTGATGCACAGAAAAAGTTTGAAACAACTGATTATGCCAAATTTGTCAATATTTCAGACCCGCAAATCTCACCCAATGGAAAAAGCGTGGTCATAGTGGTCTCAAGACCTGACTACGTGAATAATAGATTTAATGCAGAGCTTGTCTTAGTGGATGTGGCTTCCGGAAAGCGTCAAATTTTAACGCAGGATAGATATTCCGTATCAAGCCCAAGATGGTCACCCAATGGCGAGCAATTGGCTTTTATCTCCAGAGCAGGGCAAGGCAAAGAGGCCCTTAATCAAATCTTTCTTCTTTCCATGCAAGGAGGTGAAGCTAGACAGATTACCAAAGCACCTAGAGGGGTACAACATTTTGCATGGAGCCCTAACTCCATAGACATTGCTTATGCCTCTTTGAATGAGCCCAAAAACAAAGCAGAAATAGAAAAAGGATTTACGGCATTTGAAATAACCAACAATGATATGTTTATTGGGAGCCAGCCACAGCCTGCCCATATTTGGTTGGTCAATACTACAACAGCCCAAAGCAAGAGAATGACCGATGGTGATTGGAGTTTACCCATAGTGATTCCGCCAAGTGCCCCATCTTCTCCATTTTCCTGGTCACCTGATGGCAAAACTATTTTGTTTGTAAAAGTGGTATCGGCTTATTCTGGTGACGGACAAAAACGAACCATTCAAATACTCAATGTAGCAGACGGGACATATAAACCATTGACCAAGAGATCCAAATTGGAAGCCTATCCCAATTTTTCTCCTGATGGCAGTAAAATTGCTTATTGGTTTAAAAATGCTGAAGTAAATGAAAGCATTAACGAACTATGGGTTTGTAATGCCAATGGTACTGAAGACAAAGCCATTTCTACACAACTGAACCGAGACTTGTATCTCTCTGCTTGGATGCCCGATAATAAGAATGTTTTGGTAGGTGGACATAACGACAATAAAACATCTATGTGGTTCATGGATTTGAATGGAAAAACAAACCCTATTGAATTGGGATCTGTTTCACCTTCCTGGAGTTTTTGGTTGGATGCTACAGTTAGCAAAACTGGTGCAATTGCTTTTACAGGTACTCAGCCCAACAAACCCGTTGAACTGTATTTTATGCCATCCAGCACATCAAAACCTATTGCATTAACCGATTACAATAGTGAAGCAAGTAAGTTGACTTTTGGCAAAACAGAAACGCTAAGATGGGAAAATGATGGGTTAAAACATTGTGGAATTCTAACCTATCCTGTCAATTACGAAAAAAATAAAAAATACCCTTTGGTTTTGGTGGTACACGGCGGACCAAATTCAGCATCAGTAGAGCTGTTTGCTAGATTCCCTCAAATATTGGCAAACGAAGGATATTTTGTATTTGAACCCAACTATAGAGGAAGTGACAATTTAGGAGCAGAATATAAATTATCCATTATGCAAGATGCTGGTGCTGGTCCTGGAAGGGATGTAATGGCAGGTTTAGAAAAATTAAAAGCCACTGGCATGATTGAAAATGATAAAGTTGCTGTAAGCGGATGGTCTTATGGTGGCTATATGACAGTTTGGTTAGCGGGACATTATGGTGGTTGGAAGGCAGCAGTGTCAGGTGCAGCAGTAACAGATTTTGTTGATCAGTATAATTTAGCCGATGGCAATGTAGCTTGGGGGGGGAGGTTAGGAGGTTCTCCTTATGTAGGTGATAACATGAAAAAGTATATTGATCAATCACCCATTACGGAAGCAAAAAACATCAAAGCGCCAACACTTGTCTTGGCTAATACCGGTGACCCAAGGGTGCCCATTACCCAATCCTATAAATTATACCATACGCTGATTGATAACGGAACAGTTGCTAAGTTCATTGCCTGGCAAATTCCAGCGCATAATGCCTCTGATCCTATTACACAAATGGAAAGAGACAAACTTTGGTTGAATTGGATGAATACCTATTTGAAGTAATAATTGTAACTAACAAAAGTACTTTACATTAAGCACTATTAATTGTACAATATTTATTCATCCCTTTAATAAACTGTTTTGAAAAATATATCCCTGACCATTCTTTTAAGTTTTATTTATCTTTTCACTTTTGCTCAGGCAGACAACAAAATAGTGATTGGAACTATTGACAGTATTCAATCCAAAATTCTGAATGAAAAAAGAAAGATTTGGATCTATGTTCCAAAAGCAAATGCCAATAACACATTTTTGCCTCAAAAATATCCTGTAGTTTATTTGTTAGATGGGAATATTCATTTTTTATCCGTTGTTGGTCTGTTTCAGAAAATGAGTGCAGGTCCATTTGGTGTTTGTCCTGAAATGATTGTAGTTGGAATTCCTAACACAAAACGTACAAGGGATCTAACTCCAACCAAACCCGAAACTGATACCTCCAATGCCAGTGGTGGTGGCGAACAGTTTATGACTTTCATTGAAAAAGAACTGATTCCTTACATTGATTCTGCATATCCTACTGAGCCATATAAAATGCTGATAGGTCATTCACTAGGAGGGTTAACGGTAATGAATGCTTTATTGAATCATATAAATCTATTCAATTCATATGTTGCCATCGATCCAAGTATGTGGTGGGATAAGCAGAAATTATTAAAAGACAGCAAAAAGCTATTCTTGCAAAATAATTTTACCGCTAAGTCATTATTTGTAGGCATAGCCAATACTATGGAAGCGGGTAAGAATATAAACGATATTGTAAATGATACAGCTGAAAGCACCCTTCATATTCGTTCCATATTAGAAATGGATAAATTTATCAAAACTAAAAAACCTCAGGGGTTATACTACAACAGTAAGTACTACGAAAATGATACACATGGTTCTGTACCATTGATTACTGAGTATGATGCGTTGCGTTTTATTTTTAACAAGTATTCTCTTAGCCTTTCTGTTTCTCCCAAAGAATATGAAGATTCAACATTTGACATAGCAGATAGAGTTGCACTTCATTTTAAGAAGGTTTCTCAAATCATGGGATACACTGTTATGATGCCAGAAAATCAAATCAATACAGAAGCCTTTAGATTGTTAAGACTAAAACAATATAAAAAAGCGGAAGGCTGTTTCAAATTGGCCATAAATAGTTACCCAAAAAGTTTTAATGCTTATGATTCCTATGGTGAATTTTATAAAGCAATTGGTGACAATACTAAGGCAATTGAGCAGTTTAAAAAAGCATTATCAATTAGGGAGTATCCAGAGACTAGAAAAAAACTAAATAAACTATTGGAATAAAATATTTTAAAACACTAAAGAAATGACAGAGATCCTCAGAAATTATTTTTTTTAGCATTGCAAAAGTAAAATAGTTTATTTCCGAACTGTTTATTCAAACGATATGCTGAAAGGAGAAAGAGCTGATTTTCGAGATGAATGGAATGTGACATTAAAAGAACTGCAAGATTTATTCAAATAAGATTGATTCTTCCTCATTTACCATCGCGCCAGCTAAAACAAAATATTCAAGCAAATCCCCCAAGCCAATCCCTCTGGTATGGCGATAACCCCCACAAAGGCATATCTGACTTGTCCTGAAATAGGTTTACACTAAAAACGGTGTAAAAAATGATTAAAACAGTAATTAAACGATCAAGTGGATCCTTTTTAGAACAGGAGAAACATTTAATTATTCAAGATTTCCTGAAGAGTGGCAAATCTAAGAATGAGATTT
>CALRXZ020000192.1:0-5048 GCA_943372255.1 Chitinophaga pinensis | reverse complement strand
AAAAAAGCAAAACCAGCTTCAAAAGGCGCTACTAAATCGACCAGTAAAAAAGCAGCTCCTAAAAAAGCAGCAAGCAAAAAAGCCAGTCCCAAAAAGAAATAGGCTATGCCAAAAAAAAAGCCGGATAAAAAATTTATCCGGCTTTTTTTATGTGGTTATTTCATGCTTTTAATCGGCCCTGCCTAAATCTCTTAAAAATCTAACGTGGGCTACTACGGCTCTTCTCATAGTAGGATACTCAATATATTGTAACTGATACTCTGCACAAACCGCCTTTACAATTTTGCTAATGGCAGGATAGTGTACGTGAGAAATTTTAGGAAATAAATGGTGTTCAATTTGAAAATTAAGACCACCAACCAACCAACTTACCAATTTATTTCTGGTAGCAAAATTGGCTGTTGTTTTAATTTGGTGTGCCGCAAACTCATCAGGTAATTGGTGTGAAGCAATATCCGCAACAGGGAATTCTGTGTGTTCTACCGTATGGGCCAATTGGAATACAATGCTTAAAATAAATCCAGCAACCATACTCATCACTATAAATCCTACCAACCATGGCAACCAGCCTAGCGCATAAATAGGGATCACAATAAAAAAGGCTGCGTGATAAACTTTTACAATCCAGAATTCAAAATGGTCTTTAAACTCCATTTTCTTTAAAGGAACATTTCCAATTTTTTTAGAAAAATACTTGTTGTAGTCAGTAAAGAAAATCCAGAAAATATACAATTGCATGTACAAAAACCAAAAGTAAAAATGCTGGAATTTGTGCATTTTCAATCGCTTCTGTGTAGGAGCCATGCGCATTAACACACCAATTTCAATATCGTCATCAACCCCATCAATATTGGTAAAACTATGGTGAATCATATTGTGCTTCATATTCCACATAAAATGGTTAGCACCCAACATGCTCATAGAGGAAGCGGCTATACGGTTCATCCAACGATTGGTACTAAAACTACCATGACTACCATCGTGCATCACATTAAATCCAATTCCAGCAATCAAACCGCCTAGTATAACTGCTTCTAAAATGGCCAAATACCATACTGGTGTCCATACCAATAATTGAATATAAACTGCTACAAAAGCCAGAATCATCACAATGGCCTTGGTAAATAGTTTGGAGGTACCTGTAGATTTAATTCCTTGTTCATCAAAATACTGCTGAACGCGTTTTTTCAATTCTGAATGCAGTGATTGCTTTACAACGGGGAATTTTGGAATGGCAAATGTAGTCATGTAATAGTTTAAAGTAAGTTAGCAAAAGTAATTCATCCCCACTTCCCATGCTTGTTAATTTTGTCTGATGGCACTTTAGAGAGTCTTGAACGATGAATTTTCCAAATTAGTATGTCATTTTTAGCCATTATTTCCACAGGTATGGTATAACTATTTAAGGTAAATGCCCAAAAAAAGAAGTTAGTTTGATGTGGAATATTACAGATAATGGAAGATTAAGCTATTGCTGTCATTTTCAACCAGTTCATATGCAAACAACCAAAGAAATCAATGCACTTTTTACCCTGATAGATGATCCCGACGAGGAAGTCTATTCTACTGTTTCAGAAAAGCTGGTTGCTTATGGCAAGGGGATTATCCCTAATCTGGAACATTTATGGGAAACTACCTTGAATGACACCATCCAAGATAGGATTGAAACTATCATTCATCGCTTACATTTTACAGATTTAACCCAAGATTTTACAGACTGGAGTAATAGTGCCTATCATGACTTACTTTTAGGAGCTTTATTGGTAGCTAGGTTCCACTATCCCGATTTGCAAAGTACCCAAACCTTGCAAGAGATTGAAAAAATACGAAGAAACGTATGGCTTGAATTGAATAATTTTCTAACTCCACTAGAACAGGCAAATGTATTAACTAGTATTTTGTACAAATACTATCGTTTAAAGGGCGTTGAAATCAATTATGAACAGACTGATGATTTTTGTATTCACAAAGTACTAGCTGCAAAAAAAGGAAATGCTATTACCAATGGAATCATTTATCAAGTAATGTGTGAATTATTGGATATCAACGCTAGAATTATCAATATTCCCAAACAAAGCATCATTGCTTTTTTTCATTCAGATTATGATTCCAGTTCGCCAATTGGAAATCCACAAGAATCCATACACTTTTTTATAGACAGTACTACAGGACAAGCTTTTTCTCACAAGGATATTGAACAGTACTTTTTAAGAATTGGACAATCCCCTCTGCCCGAATTTTTTAAACCTAAGAGCCATAAGGGGATTGTTCAATTATTGATCAAGGAAACAGCTAAGTGCTTTTCTGCACCTTCCGTGCAATACAAACAAGAAGAGCTGATGCAATTACACCAGCTCCTTAAATAATAAGATAAAGGACTATTAGATTAAGCTATTAGTTTGGCATCTAGACTAATGGTCATATTGTAAGCCTTACTTACAGGGCAATTTGCTTTGGCTTCAGAAGCTGCAGCTTGAAATTGGGCTTCAGAAATTCCAGGAATTTTGGCTTTTAGCACCAAATGTGACGCTGTAATTACGCCATCCTCCAAGGATATAGCACAATTCACTTCTAATTGATCTGGCGTAAATCCAGCAGCACCTAGAACAAAACTTAATTTCATTGCAAAACAACCAGCATGCGCTGCAGCCATTAATTCTTCAGGATTGGTTCCAACACCTTCCGCAAACCTAGAATTAAATGAATACTGTGTTTGGTTTAAAACGGTACTTTGAGTTGACAAATGGCCATTACCTTCCTTACCTGATCCGTTCCAAATAGCTGTTGCATTTCTTTTCATAATAAAGTTGATTTAAATAGTGGTTTAACTAATAGATTCGTTTTTGCCCGAATGGGCACAATAAATTACGATAGTTTTCCGTCTTTATAACATTCAATTCTCCCAATAGGTTCACCCATGCAAGAAGTTCACTATACTTATTACGAAAGTCCCATTGGACTCTTAAAAATTGGGGGCACGGAACAGTATATCTGTGAATTGAGTTTTGTAGATGAACCAGATCAAATGGTGTATGGGGAACCAGGTATCACAGAAGTCATGCACCAATGCACCGAAGAATTGATTGAGTTTTTTCATGGGAAACGAAAACAGTTTTCAATTCCAGTACACCAAGATGGTACTGATTTTCAAACTCGGGTTTGGAATGAGTTATTGGCTATTCCCTATGGCAAAACCATTAGCTATATGGATTTAGCCAAGAAAATGGGAGACCCAAAAGTGATTCGAGCGGCCGCTAGTACCAATGGAAAAAATAAAATTTGCATCATTGTTCCCTGCCATAGGGTCATTGGTTCTGACCGTTCTTTAACGGGTTATTCTGGTGGTATGTGGCGAAAAAAATGGCTATTACAACTAGAATTCAAAATTGCTCACGGGGTTCAGACCCTTTTCTAGCCCCTTAACATTTTCCTAAATTAGCAACCAGATGTTATTTTATGGTTAGCTTTTCGCAAATTTGTAGTCATTGAAAGATACAAAAATGCGATTCTCTCTTGCTTTAGCCATTATCCCTACCCTATTTTCTGTTGAAATACTCTGTGCACAAGATGTACCAAGAGGTTGGCACTTATTAGATGAATCCCAGGACCAACATTATGGGATCAGTCTTTCTAAAGCCTATCAATATCTAAAAGAGAAAAACAAGGTTTCCAAACCGGTCATTGTGGCTATTTTGGATTCAGGTGTAGACACAGCCCATGAAGATTTGAAACCACATCTATGGAAGAATCTTGGAGAAATTCCAGGTAATGGAATAGATGATGATGGAAACGGCTATATAGACGATGTATATGGATGGAATTTCCTTGGCGGAAAAGACGGAAGAAATATTAAAAAATGTTCTGATGAACGTTCTAGAATATACCATCGCTTTAAAGCGCAATTCTTAGGAAAAGAAATAGATAGCAGCAGCCTTTCTGCCACAGACTTAAGCAATTATCAAAACTGGAAAAAAGCAGCGGCTGAAATGAATTTTAGCACGGAAGAACAAACTGAACTGTTGTTTGTAGAAATAACGGCTAAAGCTCTAAAAAGACATGATAAAGTCTTACGCAAAGAAATGGGCACAGAAGTTTTTACTACTGAAACCCTTGAAAAATTTGAACCACAGAACAAATTAGCCAAAGAAGCCAAATTGGGTTATTTAACCTGCATTAAAATGATGGGGATTGATGCAGATGAAAAAAACACCAACACTATTGAACAACTAGACGAATACGTAGAAGGCAAAAAATCTGCTTTTGAATCAAAAGAAAAAGTGCCTTTTGATTATCGCGCAGACATTGTAAAGGATAACTATTTGAATTTCCAAGATAGGTATTACGGCAATGCCGATGTAATGGGACCAAGCCCCATGCACGGAACCCATGTTACTGGTATTATAGGGGCAGTTAGGAATAATGGAATTGGCGTTAATGGTGTTGCTGACAATGTGCAATTGATGATGGTAAGAGTAGTGCCTGATGGCGATGAATATGACAAAGATGTAGCACTTGGCATTAGGTATGCGGTAGACAATGGAGCCAAGATTATCAATATGAGTTTTGGCAAATCTTTTTCCCCTGAAAAAGCGTGGGTAGATAGTGCCATCCGTTATGCGGCCAGTAAAGACGTTTTGATTGTTCATGCCGCGGGAAATGATGGTGTAGACAATGACGTGAAAGAAGTGTTTCCCAATCCCAAACAATGGAATTATAAGGCAGAGAATTTTATTAATATTGGCGCAAGTGGAGACCCTGCAACTACGGGTTCCCTAGCTGCAGATTTTAGCAATTTTGGAAAAATGAATGTTGATGTATTTGCTCCAGGGGTTAAAATCTATTCTACTTTACCTGGAAGAAATGAATACGGCAACTTAAATGGTACTAGTATGTCTACTCCTGTAGTTTCAGGTATTGCAGCGCTGATTCGCTCTAATTATCCAGAACTGTCAGCTGTACAGGTTAAACAGATCATTGAATCGGCTGTTTCTATTCCAGATAGTAGTTTACCTAATTACAAACCTGGATCACAAAAAGAACCCATTGCC
>CALRXZ020000191.1:0-5062 GCA_943372255.1 Chitinophaga pinensis | reverse complement strand
ATAAAAGCGTATAAAAAAGAAATCCCCTTACCATTGGCAAGGGGATCACAGAAACCGTTTTTCTAGACTAGTCTATATTTTCAATAATACCGGCAATGCCTTGTCCACCGCCAACACAGGCAGAAACCATTCCGTATTTTTTATTTAGTCTTTTTAAATCATTGAGTACCTGCACGGTCAACTTGCAACCGGTGCAACCCAAGGGGTGTCCCAGTGCAATGGCACCTCCATTAATATTGACAATTTCTTGGTTCAATCCTAGTTCACGAATCACCGCAAGTGATTGAGAAGCAAAAGCTTCATTGAGTTCAATCAAGTCAATATCGGCCAAGTTCATGCCCGCTTGTTTGAGCACTTTTGGAATAGCTGCTATTGGTCCAATTCCCATAATTCTGGGGTGCACCCCAGCAGAAGCCACATTCACTAATCTGCCAATGGGTTTAATACCCAATTCTACCACCATTCTTTCACTCATGACCATTACAAAAGCAGCGCCATCACTGGTTTGTGAAGAGTTTCCAGCTGTAACAGAACCGCCTAGGGCAAAAGCTGGCTTTAGTTTGGCTAGTACTGTTGCATTGGTATCGGCCCTAACGCCATCATCCGTATCCACCACATAAGAACGAGTAGCTTTTTTGCCTTTCTCATTCACATAGGTTTCTTCTACTGTAATTGGAATAATGCCAGATTTAAAATAGCCCGATTGAATAGCATTGGCAGCTTTTTGGTGTGAGCCAACTGCAAATAAATCTTGATCTTCTCTGTTAATATTGAATTCTTTGGCAACTGCTTCTGCCGTTAAACCCATGCTCAAATAATAATCGGGTTCGTCTTTGGCAATGGAATAAGAAGGAACTGTTTTCCAACCTGCGGTAGGAACCAAACTCATACTTTCTGTACCACCAGCAATGATACATTCTGCCATACCAGACCTAATCTTAGCTGTGGCTAAGGCAATACTTTCTAAACCACTTGCGCAATATCTATTAATGGTAAAACCTGCAACGTCTATACCCAATGCTTTGGCAGATATGATTCTACCAAATTGCAAGCCTTGTTCGGCTTCTGGTACGGCATTGCCAACAATCACATCATCCACTCTTTTGGGATCTAATTGGGGTATGGTTGCAACCAAACCTTTGATTACTTCAACCGCAAGATCATCTGGTCTAAAAAAACGGAGACCTCCCTTTTTACTTTTGGTTACTGCGGTTCTAAATCCGGCAACTATATAAGCTTCCTGCATGGCATTTCATTTAATCTCTTCAAATGTAGGGGAAAATTTCTAACAGTTGTTTATGCAACTATTATTTTTTAGCCCGAATACTTGAGCTGAATCAGCTTTGAAAAGGGCTAAGTATCTTTGGACTATGATTTATCCCTTTGTCAGAAATCAGCTCTTCCGTTTTGACCCCGAGGCGGTGCACCATTTTTCCATGAATGCCCTTAAAACGGCTTGTTCATTTGCACCAAGCCGCTGGATCTTGGAGCAACAATACCAGTTTGAACACCCCAGTTTGAAAAAAGACTTATTTGGACTCTCTTTTAAGAATCCTGTTGGTCTTGGCGCTGGGTTTGATAAGAACGCCTTGTATTTGAAGGAGTTAGAAGTTTTGGGATTTGGTTTTGTAGAGATTGGAACCGTTACCCCTATGGGGCAACCGGGCAATGAACAACCCCGTTTATTCCGTTTACCCAAGGACAAGGCATTGATTAACCGCATGGGATTTAATAATGAAGGGGTGGCTGCAGTTAAAGCCAGGCTGGCAAACTGGAATCAGGTGGCCAAACAGGAGAATAAACTCATTATTGGAGGGAATATTGGTAAGAATAAGGTAACTGAGAATGAAGATGCCTGGAAGGATTACGAAACCTGTTTTAGGGAACTTTTTGAAGAAGTGGACTATTTTGTAGTCAATGTTAGTTCACCCAATACACCTGGTTTAAGGGCTTTACAAGAGAAGGATTCCTTGACCAAGATTCTAGCCAATTTGCAGCAAATTAACCAAGGAAAAAACAAACCCAAACCACTCTTACTCAAAATTGCACCTGATTTAACCCAGGAACAGTTGGACGATATTGTGGCACTTTCTTTTGACACCCAATTAGACGGTTTGGTAGCCACCAATACCACAATTAGCAGGGAAGGATTAAGTACGCCTAGCCAAGAAGTGAATGCCATTGGTGCTGGTGGATTGAGTGGCAAACCTGTTACAAAAAGGGCAACTGAAGTTGTGCAATATCTAGCTCAAAACACCCAAGGAAAAATCCCCATTATTGCTAGTGGTGGCATTTTCACAGGCGCCGATGCCAAAGAAAAATTAAATGCTGGTGCCAGTTTGGTACAAGTTTGGACCGGATTTATTTATGAGGGGCCTAGGATTGTTCGCAATATTTGCGAAGGTTTGATAGGATAATTAGAATTGAAATCTAAAGCTGCCAAAAATGCCAAACTTGTCACGCAATTCTCCGTGAACAGGTTGTGGTGCGGCAACACGCCAAACAAAATCTACCCTAAAAAATTTGAAAATATTATCTACTCCGGTACCCAATTCAATATAGGGTTTGCCGTCTAATGAACGATAAGGATAATTGCCTACATAGTTCAATTGTTTGTTCATATCGGTAAGTGTTCCAACAATTCCCTTTGCAGACCAAAACTGTCTGAATTTTAATTTTCTGGTGAGGGGTATAAATTTAAAAATCCCAGGACCAAAATTATGCTCCACATTCACTCCCGCATATTGGTCAGCTAAATATTCAAAGCGATGCATCAGGTTGAAAGCATACTTGTTATAATAATACATTTCATTACCAGGCAACATGTCTAGCATTTGATAAGGAAGGGTTCCAATCACTTTACCCGCAAATACATTGTAGTAAAGGGTTCCAAGAGGTGGCACTTTTGCAAAATGGGAAATAGTCAGGTCCATTTTGTGGTAATCATAATTGCTATTGAATACTTTAGTAAACCCCTTGGTATATTTAAAATCAACTACGGGATACAAACTTCCCAAACTAACACGCAAGAAATTATCTTCAATATTTCTTTCTAGATAAGCATATCGCAAACGCAATGTGGTTTCAAAAGTATTAAACGGGTTGGGACCTTTAGAAGGAAAATATTCTTTTCCTGGCAGGTTTTGTAAGGCTGTAAATTGTTTGCTGGATGCAGACAAGCCATAACCAAATCCAATTGGCGTTTCTTTGTAGAACTCAATTTTCTTTTCTTCTAATTGTTGAAACTTAAAAGGAATATTGGGTCTTCTAAACAGGGTTCCAAAAATATTATCGGTACCCATTTGATCATAGCTTGCTTGACCATTGTCTAAGTCATTTCTATAATAGAGCTTCAAGTAAGTCCAATTCTCTCTATCAAATAACCACTTGGCTTCTCCCCCACCTTTGAACATACCGTCCTTAGTTCCATAAGCCCCATATCCTGTGAGGTATAATTTTTTATGAAAGCCTCGGTTGGTAGACAGGTCAAATCTAAAACGGGTTCCTTCCCAGTTATTGCCGCTGATCCAATAATACCAGGGGCCCAAACGAATATTGCCAACATCACGCGTGCCTTTTACAATTGTCTGAGCCAATTCTCTATAAAAAATATAGGTACTGTTTTTAGTAAGTGTATCCAATACTTTATAAACAGTTCTTTCATTCTTGTCTAAGGGCTCGTGTCTGCGCTGATTCCAAAAACTATCGGTATTGTTTTCTGTATTGGGCAACAAGTCAACTTGCTGTACTTTCTTGGTCTTACTCAGATCATCCAAGGCATTGGCGTCATTTAAGACCACATGCTCATAGGTAGTGGTCTTTCTCCCCTTAATTCCCAGTTTTCCTTTGCCCAGTGGGGCGATGTCTACTACAAACCTATCCTTGTATAAAAACCAAGTGCTGTCATTGACTAAATGGTATTCTTGAATCAAGGAGAGACCTTCAATAAAATTGATACTAGCGTCGGGTGATGGACGCATGGTTACTTTCTGTATGGCAAAACTGGTATCGTTTACCCAACAGTCTCCCTCAAATGTGCTCTCCCCTTTTCTTTTGGCTGTAAAACGCAAATGCACCAAGCGCTTACCACTGAGATAAGCCGTATCAGCCAATTTAAAATTGTAGTAATTGTCTCCGTTGGTATGAAAAGGACTAATAAAATCTCTAGTAAAAACAGGAATATAATTACTATACACGTTCACGTTTTGGTACATTCCCCCTAGTTCCTTGATCAAACTCTCATTCTCTAAACCATTGGTGCGTGTGGCTTTGATCACTTCATGAATTTTCTCCGGGTCTCTTCTATAGTAATAATCAGATAGCGTTTCTGTTAAATAAACAGGCAAATATGGTTTGCTGTTTTCGGCAGAGTCTACATAGCTTAATACAAATCCAAGGGGTTTGAGAAGGATATTGTTTTTTAATTTATCCTGACGCACATTGTTGAGATCCATTTCTAATTTGTTGTAAATCTCATAAGAATAACTCTCCCATTTGGTGCGGTTATTCTTGTCTTTATTGGCCATGATCTTGCGCCAAAACCAAAGTGAACGGTTATACTTGCTTTTCACAACTGCCTCCCCAGAGGGTGGCAAAACTTCTATACGCAATTCAACAAAACCACTGTCTTTAAATGCTTTTACAGGAATCACCAATTTCTTATAACCCACACTCATGATTGTAACTGAATCCATGAGTAGCACCCCTTGTTGGTCAACAGAAAACTTTCCAGCAGAATCTGTCAGTACTCCTTTCTTAGACAACTTAAATTCTACGGAGGCAAAGGGAATGGGTTCATCGCTTTGCTTGTCTTTGACTACGCCAGACAAACGCTTTCCTTGAGCCATTGTAAAATGGGACAAAAGCAGTAATAGACACGCAAAAACAAGCGGTTTCCCTTGATAGAACATGAGCAAAAATAAACGGTTAAGCTATGGCAGCATCCGTTTTAACGTTTGGTTAGAAGTCAAATCCAAGTGAAAAATACCAAATAGGCTTTCCAACAAAGATTCCTTTCATTGGCCATGCCGTATCCAGTTTCATAAAATAGCCCAATAAAGTG
>CALRXZ020000190.1:0-5117 GCA_943372255.1 Chitinophaga pinensis | reverse complement strand
TTTTCATCGCTCTGCGCAACTGCAACAGAACCGATGGTGCCACCAAAATATTTGTCTGAAATGTTTTTCCAGTTACTTCCACCATCTGTGGTTTTCCAAACACCACCACCGGTACTACCAAAATAAAAATTCATTTTGTTTTTGTAACTACCCGCCACTGCGGCACTGCGTCCTCCTCTAAAAGGACCCATTTGCCTAAATTTCACTTTGGAAAAAAGGGCCGAATCGGCGTTGGTTTCCACTGCGGGACTAGTACTAGTTTTAACTTGTTTTTTTTGTGCTACCAGACCCGTCAATAACAGACAGGCACATGCGGATAGCAGGATGCTTTTTCTCATACTTGTAGAATTGGAGCATCAAGTTACAAAGCAATCCTCCCCCTTCAAAAAATAAATGAGCAAGAATTAAAAGACAAACTTCAAATTCAGGTCTTTTCCGGCTAATACCAATGGAATCCGGAGTTCCTGTTTTTTGCCTAAATTCCAAATGGCCTGTTCTCCGGTAGAAATACCCAAAGTATTGCTTGAGTCTAATAAAGTAATGGGTTGACCGTTGATAAGAATTGCAATAGGCATTTTTTGAATATTTGGTATCACCAATTGAAATGCCAATTGACTGGATTTGCCCATATATTGACCTCCATTGGTATGAATGCTGATCTCCCCATTTTGTTGATTCATTCCCTTGCTTTTAAAATCAATCAATTCAAACTGCTTTACAGCGATGGCATTTTTGGAAACACCATCATCCAAATACAGTTGATATTGCGAAGGTTGTTCAGAAGGGTAATATTGAATTTCAAAAACAGTTTTTTTGGTTTCTGTTGTATTGGCTTGCAGACCCCTGTTCATGGGAATAAAACTTCCAGCTTTTACAAAAACAGGAAAGGCAAAATTGCTGAGGTCTTGTCTTATTGTGGTATTGCCCTCAAAACGTTGATTGCTGGCCAGTGCATACCAATTTCCCTTGGGTAAATAAACCTCCCGCTTGGTCATCCCTTTTTCTAAAACAGGGGCTACTAAGAAAGCGTCTCCCCAAAGAAATTCATCTCCAATAGCAATGGCCTTTGCATCTTCAGGATAGGCATAATACAATGGCTTGATTAAGGGTTCTCCAAATGCAGCTTGTCTATAAGCTAGTGTATAATTATAAGGCAGCATTTGATAGCGCTGTGCTACCACTGATTTTACTTTATCTAAGACTGATGCGTCTGCTAATGCTGGTTCACTGGGATAGCTAAAGGCATTGGGATCCACTTCATACAAAGCGGTTCCATGTGGTCTAAAAATAGGCGTATACAAAGCAAATTGCAACCAACGCAAATAAAGTTCGGGGTCTCCCTCGCCCATGGCAAATCCTCCTGCATCACTATGTATATAGGGAATGCCACTCATGCTGGTCCCTAAGATATTGGGTAGTTGTGCACGCAGACCACTCCAGTTGCGGTGAACGTCACCTGTCCATGGAAAAATGCTATAGCGTTGACTACCAGAAAAACCGGATCTATTTAAGTGAAACAAACGGGTATTGGGAAAAGCTGTTGCATATTTTTCAAACAACATTTTGTTCCAATAATGACCATATAAATTATGCACTTCATCCGCCTTCATCATGCGGTTCACACCAAGGTCTTTTAGATTGTGCAACAAATCTGAAGGATGTTTTTCTGGTTCTCCCAGATCAGTCCACCAACCATCTACTCCATTTGCAATCTGTTGTTGGTAATGGTATTTCCATAACCAGTCTCCGGCATCTTTTCTAAAAATATCTATGAGTCCACCCTTGCCAAAATAAAAATCTTGTAGCTCATAAGGCTTGCCCAGACTGTCTTTGGCCAGGTACTGCTGTGCAAATGGATAGGACTTAGTACCCTTGAGTATAAAAGGTTCGCTGATTAAAATGGGATGGGTATTGGTCTTCTTTAAATCCTGTAATAATTGTTTGGGATTGGGCCATTTGCTTTTATTCACCCAATCAAGATTGCCCATGGTTCCCTTAATACTATCGCCAAACCAAAACAGGTCAAAAATTACAGCATCAAATGGAATTTTTTCTTGGCGCATTTTTGCTGCAATGCTTCTAACTTGTGTATCACTGGTATAACCAAACCGGCTCATAAAATTGCCCAATGCCCACTTGGGTGGCAGGGGTTGTTTGCCAGTTAATTGTTGGTAGCTGGTGAGTGTTTGTTGGTAGTTTCCAAGAATCACAAAAACGGATAATGCACCACTGCTAAACCCTGCTTGAAAAAGACTGGGATTGGTCTTGCCAATATCGGCATAGCCCTTTGATCCATTGTCAAAAAACAAAGCATAGCCTTTGGAAGAACTAAAAAAAGGAACAGAAAAATTCAGGTTATCCGCACCTTCTGCATAACCATACCATGGATTATTGTAGAGGTTAAATTTATAACCCCTTCTATTGAGAGGCAAAGCGCGTTCACCTCCACCAAAGATTTTTTCGTCTGTAGTTAATGCAATTTGAAACCCCTTATTCCCTTCTTGATCTTGTAAATAGGAAAGAACTACTTCTTTGTTTTTTCCAATTAAGATTTGATTCCCATTTTGCGCAATCAAAGTCTTGTCAACTTTGCTCAAAGCCTTTCCCAATGCAGCTCCTGTAATGGCTTCGTTATGGGTATAGCCCTTTGGTTGAAAACTGAGTTTGATAATATTGGGTGCCCATTGTTCTATGGTCCATACTCCCTCTGTTTGTGTAATCTGGAGAGAGGACTGATTGGAACTTTGCGCAAAACTTGGCTGAACAACTATCTGGCAAACTACTGCCAGAAACAAAGCAATGATTGACTGAAAAAATAACTTTTTCATAGGGCTTCAATTTGTGGGGACCGGCTCCCGCTATTTGGAATTTCGGTAAAACATTTTGTCAATGGGTTGGTTAAATTGAACAGATTGAATACTGATCACCGTTTCAATGGGTCCAAAACTAATAACCTGTTCCATTGGAAAAAGTATCCCGTTAATGGTCATATATTTTCTATACTGAATGGTTGTTTTTGCCTTTCTACCCCTACCATTGCCCATCATTTTCATAATGGCTGCAAAGCCTGTAAGATTGCCTGCCATATCGCCCACGGCGCTTACCTGCATCACATGATAATCCGCGGTACTAATCAAATATTGGATAAACTGTCCAGAATTTAAAGTGAGCTTGATATTATAACAATCCTGTTTGTCTAATTTTTCAATGCCCAATAATTCAGCCTTATTGCCCTTTGCTGCATAATCAACTAGGGGACCAAAAGGACCAGAACAATCCATCTCAAATTGTTGACCTACTAATTCTTCGGGACTCATTTTCTGAAGTGCGGGTTTGGTAGCTTCAGAACCACCAAAGGAAGGAAGAGAAGGAATATAGGCCCAACCTGCCGTATCTGTTACCAGTGTATAAGAAGATCCCATACCCATGATCCCAGCCATATCTCTACGGAACAATTTGCCATTCTCTTTAACTGTATTCAAATTAATCTCCAATGCCTGACCCATCAGATTCAATTTTAAGACAGATTCCATTTGCATGGAACTCAATGCCTTTAATTTTTCTCTACCACCATAGGTAGCTTCAAATTTATTGATCACCGAATCCAAATTTTGGGCTTGCACTTGGATCAGAAATAGGCAATTCAAGACTAAGAGTGGGAAAAATTTCATGGGTCTGTTTTAGATATGTTCTACCTTCAAATTTAGTACAAGAAAACCATGGCACAAGCAAGTTTCAGTATCACAGGCAATTTAGTTGACGTTTGGAATAAATCTATTTACCAAGCGCGTTTGGATATAGTAGATGGGAAGATCCAAAAGATTGAAAAAATGGGCCTTCCCTTAGAAGGCGGCAACTATATTTTACCCGGTTTTGTAGACTCGCATGTACATGTTGAGAGCAGCATGCTCATTCCCAGTGAGTTTGCCAGACTAGCCGTGGTACATGGTACCATTTCTACCGTGAGTGACCCCCATGAAATTGCCAATGTTTGTGGTTTAGAAGGCGTGGAATACATGATCAACAATGGCAAGAAAGTACCCTTTAAATTCAATTTTGGGGCACCTAGTTGTGTGCCTGCTACCATTTTTGAAACAGCAGGTGCAAGCTTAGACGCTGCTGCTGTAAAAGCCTTGCTAGAAAAGCCTGAGATCAAGTATTTGAGTGAGATGATGAACTTTCCTGGTGTACTAAATCAGGACCCGGAAGTGATGCAAAAAATTAGGGCGGCACACGCTCTGAACAAACCCATTGACGGACATGCACCTGGGCTAAGAGGCGCCACAGCCAAAGCTTATATTGAAGCGGGTATTTCTACAGATCATGAATGTTTTACTAAGGAAGAAGCACTGGATAAATTGGAACATGGGATGAAGATCATTATCCGGGAAGGCAGTGCTGCCAAGAACTTTGAAGCCTTAATTGAACTGTTAGAAGACCATCCTAATTTGATCATGTTCTGCTCTGATGACAAACACCCAGATAGTTTGGAAGCGGGTCATATTAATCAGCTTTGCGCGCGCGCGGTGGCAAAGGGAATTGATTTGTTTATTGTTCTTCGCGCGGCATCCGTGAATCCTGTTCTACACTATGATCTTGACATGGGACTTTTATGTGAAGGCGATGACGCAGACTTTATTGTTACTGATGATCTGACCAATTTTATCATCAAACAAACCTATATCAATGGTCAATTGGTGGCAGAGAATGGCAAGAGCTTGATTGAATCTGTTCCCGAAATAGCCATCAACCAATTTGACTGTGCAGCTATTGAAGAAAAAGACTTGGCTATTGCTGCAAATGCCTATCCAACCATTGAAGGAAAGATGCCCGTGATGGAAGCATTGGATGGTCAATTAATCACCAACAAACTTTGGTTGGAACCAACAACAGAAAAGGATTTATTGGTTAGTGATACCAACCGAGACATTTTGAAAATGGTTGTGGTAAACCGATATCATTCAGCCCCCATTGCCAAATGTTTTATTCAAAATTTTGGATTTAAAAAAGGCGCCATTGCTTCTTCTGTAGCACATGATAGCCATAATATTGTAGCAGTAGGTGTAGACGATAAAAGTTTGGCTAGAGCTATTAATTTGGTCATCAAAGAAAGAGGT
>CALRXZ020000189.1:0-5123 GCA_943372255.1 Chitinophaga pinensis | reverse complement strand
GACAACCAAAACAACCAATCTTGGCCCTCAGGAATTTGAGTAGGATTGTTGAACTTTGTAACCAAGATAGTATCTCCCCTAACAGTTTGAATGGCTTTAAAAACAGCCAATAAATAATCGACGTCAGCAGTATATGTATCTGTAAATAGAGCCAACCGAATGGTTTGTTTGCTTCTGTTGATAGCTGTATCAACTTGGGAGGGCATGGCATAGGTTTTCCAAAACATGGGTCTATGCAACTGCGGTTTTATCCCTCTATAATATTGCAAAAGTTCTGGGGTATACAAATGCAATTGGTAACTCGCTGGCACTTGCTTTTCTAATTGAGTAGCTAATGCCCAATAATTAGGAACAGGTTCTGATGGATTGGTTTTACTTGAATCAGACTTTAGATTTAATTCAGGAAACCCTGTTTCCAAAGCATGCAATTCCATACCCTGTTGCAACAATGAATCAATGCTTTGATGGTGCGCCTGATACGCCATTTTCAGGGATGTTCTTGGTATCAATACCCATCCCTGATTGCTTTGGCTAGTCTTACTGTTCCAAGTAGGTTGGGCTAAAAATAAGGCAAGCAATAAGATAATGAAACACCTCAGAATTAATAACCAAATTTCCGTGAGTTGAAGTCTAGAACTTCGTTTGCTGGGCGATGGATCCATGAAACGAATACTTCCTACTTCAAGCACTTTTCCTGGTTGTTGGTTCCACAAGTGAATGGCAATAGGAATAACAATACCTAATGCAGACCAAAGCCATATAGGATTCAAGAATTGCATTAGCGAGCGGATTTATTGCGTTGGTTCAGATAATCCCTTAGCGCTCCGTCTAATGGGTCTTGTATATTCAGTTGATGCAAACGTATTTTCCTGTTCAACAATTCTTTTTTAATGGCCTCCTGATAAGCTGCTCTTTGTTGCAAATAAGCAGACTGCAATGTTCCGGTGATAGGCATCATCACGCCGGTTTCCAAATCTTTTAATCGCTGATAGCCTTTGAAATTCCCTTGTAGTTCATTATCACTTACCAATTGAAATACCAAAACTTCGTGTTGCAAGGATGATAAGGATTGCAATAGGTCAAGGATCTCGTTGCCCTCTTGATAAAAATCGGTGATACAAATTAAAAGGGCTCGCCTATACACCCCACTAAATATCTCTTTGTAACCAACAGGGTCTGTAAAGACTCCTGCTGCTTTTATTTGTTCTAATTGGTGCAAGAATCTGGGTAAGTGCTGACTATCTCTTTTAGCAGGAAGAGAAAATAATTTGCCGTCTTGTAAGACATCTAGCCCTATAGCATCGCCCTGCTTCTGAGCCAGCCAACCCAATGATGCAGCCAAATAACGCGCGTATTCCATCTTACTAATGGCCCCATCCCGATGGTTCATAGAATTACTAGCATCAACCAAAAACCGAACTTGAATACTGGTTTCAATTTCAGATTCACGAATATAGTATCGGTCTGAACGAGCAAACATTTTCCAGTCCAAAGAACGCAGATCATCGCCGGGTTGATAACTACGATACTGGCTAAATTCCATGCCCTCACCCTTGATACTGCTTTTGTTAAACCCTTCCATAAAACCGTCAATGGTGGTCTTTGCCGCCAAGGGTAGGTCTTTGATAGACAGGAGTATTTTAGGATCAAGTAATTGGCTCATGAATCAATTTAAGACAATGCGTTCGTGGGTCTAGGAATGGCTTCTAACAAATGACTGGCCACATCATCAGAACTAATGCGTTCTGCTTCAGCTTTAAAATTCATCAAGAGTCTGTGCCTCAACACTGGATGCGCCATGGCTTGTAAATCTTCCATAGTAACGGCATACCTGCCTTTGAACAAAGCCCTTGCTTTTGCCGTTAAAATCAATGCCTGTCCAGCTCTTGGACCAGCACCCCATCTTACCCATTCTTTTACATAATCAATAGTGGTAGTATCTGGTCTTGTAGCCCTAATCAGTTCTGCCACCCATTGTACCAACTCATCTGCAATATGTACTTGACGCACCATTTGTTGTAATGCCACAATTTCTTCTCCATTAACTACCGGATTTACAGTGACTTTTTTGGAACCCGTGGTATTACTCAAAATGGCTGTTTCTTCTGCAGCTGTTGGATAACCAATTTTGATGTATAATAAGAAACGGTCTAATTGTGCTTCAGGCAAAGGATAAGTACCTGATTGTTCAATAGGGTTCTGCGTTGCCAGGATAAAGAAGGGTCTGTCTAGCGGATAGGTTTGCCCACCATAAGTGACTTCAAATTCTTGCATGGCTTCTAATAATGCCGATTGCGTTTTGGGAGGGGTTCTATTGATTTCATCGGCCAAAACAATATTGGAAAAAATAGGCCCCTTGTTGAATTTGAAAAAACGTTTACCAGAACTATGGTCTTCTTCCAAGATCTCAGTTCCAACAATATCCGTTGGCATTAAATCTGGGGTAAATTGAATTCTTCTAAACTTTAAATGCAGTGCTTGACTCATGGTGCGCACCATTAATGTTTTAGCCAAGCCCGGTACCCCTTCTAACAAACAATGACCGCCAGCCAATAAGGCAATAAGCATTTCTTCTAAAATGCTATCCTGCCCTACAATCACTTTTTGAATTTCTGTTTTGAGCAAGGAGAGTTTTTGAATCAATTCCTGCAACTGTTTTTCTGATTGCTCCAAAGCGTTCTATTTATTAGATTAAAATGAAATCTGTTATTTCTTTTTGAGAAACAAGGAAATTAGACAGAAATGAAGGAATTTTAAAAAAAAATACACCTGCGGAAGGGCAATGGTCTAAATATCTCATGAAAAGTTCCAAATTTAGTTTCACCAGGTTGCGATATCTCTCAGGAGATTGGGATACGGATGTAAGAATGCCCTCCAATATTCTCAATTCTCTGGTAGAATACACCAGCATTCCTATTGAGCCACAGGAAAAAATTGTAGACCTGAGTAGTCAGGACCTATTTCAAGCTCCCTTTTGTTATCTCAGTGGCCACAAACTGGTTCAGTTTAATGCCACAGAGAATGCGCATTTTAAAAAATATGTAGAGAATGGTGGCTTTGTATTTGTAGACGATTGTAATCATGATATAGACGGGTTATTTGCCAAATCATTTGAAGCACAGATGGGGCAAACTTTTGGCGCGGGCCGATTAAAAAAAATCCCCAATACACATGACCTCTACAAAAGCTTTTTCAAATTTGAAAAAGGACCACCCACCACGGGTTTTGAACTCAATGGCTGGGGCGATGATATAGTGCATGATTACCTCAAAGCCATAGAAATCAATGGCAGGATTGGTGTCCTATATAGCAATAAAGACTACGGTTGTGAATGGGACTATGATTTTAGAAATAAGCGTTTTTTGTCTGAAGACAATACCAAGTTTGGGGTGAATATTATTGCTTATGCTATGGGTTCTTAAACTATAGCACCTGTTGAACCTGTGTCACTTGCTGTTAACTCAAAAGTTTTATCAGGTTCAAATCCTTTTTCTTGCTGATGCGATACAAAAAGCACTGTTGTTTTAGTTTCTTTTCTTATCTGTTCAATCATCCCTATCACCATGGCTGCACTAGCATCGTCCAGACCAGAAGTTGGTTCATCCAAAATGAGTAATGGCGGGTGTTTGACCATGGCCCTTGCAATCAAGACCATTCTTTGTTGCGCTGCAGGCAAAAACTGAATGGGTTTATTTTTGAGTGATAGCAAACCCAAATAATCCAACCATTCTTTTGCCAATCGCAATTGCATTTCAGAAGGCTTGATATAGACACCAATACTGTCCATACATCCTGAAACAATCATCAGTTCAATGCTATCCAATCTTGAAAAATGCTGGATCATCACGGGGTTGAAATAGCCTATATATTGTTTAATATCCCAGACGGTTTCTCCCCCACCCTTTTTCATTCCAAATAAATACAAGTCTTGCCCATAGCCCTTGGGATTGTCTCCTGTAATCATGGATAATAAAGTAGACTTACCAGAACCATTGGGGCCCTTGAGTTGCCAACATTCGCCAGCTTGGATGGTCCAATTAATCTGATCCAAAATAGGACGCTCATCATAACTTACACAGAGTTGCTTCATTTGCACCAAGGGACCAGCCGGCGCTTGAATGGTTTTGAGTGCTCTTGGTATGAGTCTAAAACTATTTTGTTGTAAATGGTCAGTTAGATGTTCGTGAAAAGCAAGTGCCGATTCAAAAGATGTTATTTCATTGTCTTGAAACCAGTAATAGGTTTGAATAAAAGGTAGAATGTCTTTTCGTCTTCTTACCAATTGAATCACAGGTTTGGTTTCTGCAATCATTTTCATGGTAGCCAAAATACTGGCCTGACCTTCCAGATCTACATGGTCATAGAGTTCATCTAATAGAAAAAAATCGGCTTTGCCAAACAATAAGTGATTGAGTAAGGCTTTTTTCTGCTCCCCACTTGACAAACTGTGCAAAGGCCTATCATATTCGTTATTAAATCCACTTTTGCCATGTAAGAACTCTTCTTGCAAAAAAATATCCAATATGCCAGCAGAAAATACGGCAGTATTTTTTTCAGAAAAATCAGTTCCTGGTATGACCAATTTACCTTCCAATAGGCTTTTAATCAGCTCATTGGAACTTTCTTGGTGTGGTAAATAAATAGCTATATGTGTAAAAGAAGCCATGGCACAAGTTAAATCAGAATTCAAAAAGAATCCAAAACCAAGTATAAAAGACTAGTTTTGCCGCCGGTTTCAAAAAAAATCATCAGTTATGAGGAAAATCTTAAGTCATAGAAAAATATTGGGTGTAAGTGAAAATGTAGCACTTAAAGACTTAAAGTCAATCTACAGGAATTTGATGAAGGAATGGCATCCTGACAAGTTTCATGACAATCATGAACAAAAAACGGAAGCTGAAGAAAAAAGCAAGAAGATTATTGAAGCCTATCATTTTCTAGTAAGCATTGCCCCTGAAACCAAGGAACAAATGATGGGTGCTTATTTAGAGACTACCAATAATGCTACTATTGAAGATTTTGAATACAAGTCAGAAATGTTGCGTATTAGTTTTTCAGATGGCAATACCTATGAATATTTTGGGGTTCCAAAATCTATCTATGTAAAACTAGTTAATGCAGAA
>CALRXZ020000188.1:0-5164 GCA_943372255.1 Chitinophaga pinensis | reverse complement strand
TTGCTCATTAGTAAAGAACTAAACTGTCCAGGGCCCCACCACAAATTTTCAGTGGAAGCCGCAATGGATATGGGGCCAAGATTAAGTCGGATAGCAGATTGTCCTAAAAAAGATTTTTTATACGGTTTACTTACAATAGATCCAAAACCTACTGTGGTATCATATAAAGGATTAGCAGCATAAACATATTCAGGTTGCAATTGAATGGTTAATGGTCCAACTCTTGCATAAACCCCTGCTGTAAAAGAACTTGCTAAGCCCTTTGCTTTAATCATCCCTTGATCATTCCAACCATATGGATGGTTGCTATTGAATTTAGTGATAAATTCAATAGGTAATAGGGCAAACTGAATCTGTTTGCCCAAGGAATATTGTATTAACTGAATGTCTGCATTAGAATCTATTAAATTTAAATAACCTTCTCGTGCAAGCTGCTTGTTATAAATAAATGGTCTTGCCGAAAATGAATTGGCAGCATCTAATTTTCCGGTTAATTGCAAAATGCGCAATTGATCCTCTGTTCCCGTTTGGCCAATAGGAATTGACTGACAGAAACCTATCAAACTAATTAAAAATAAACTTACAGTTAAAAGAACTTTTTTCACTAACCTATTTTCAACTTTAATCCCACTGCTCGTCTTTAATTGATTCATACACCATTTGAATTCCTTGTTCCAGTCCTATTTGAGCTGTCCATCCAAACTGGTTGATTTTGGAAACATCCATTAACTTTTGAGGAGTACCATCTGGTTTAGAAGTATCCCATTGGATGATACCTTCAAAACCAACAATTGATTTAACCAAATTAGCCAGTTCTTTGATTGTGAGATCGTGTCCCACACCAATATTGACCAATCCTTGTTCACTATAAGTTTCCATTAAATACAAACAGGCATTTGCCAAATCGTTCACATGCAAAAATTCTCTTTTGGGAGAACCCGAACCCCATAAAACCACTTCAGCATCATTATTCCGCTTTGCAGTAATAAATCTTCTTAACAAAGCAGGGAGCACATGCGAATTCTTTAAATCATAATTATCGTTTGGTCCATACAAATTAGTTGGCATGGCCGATATAAAATTGCAACCATACTGTGCCCTATAAGCATCGCACATTTCAATGCCCGCAATTTTTGCAATGGCATAGGGTTGATTCGTAGGTTCTAAATAGCCTGACAACAGGTATTCTTCCTTCAATGGTTGTGGCGCCAACTTTGGATAGATACATGAAGAGCCTAAGAACAACAATTTTTCAACTTTATTTACATAAGCTGCATGAATAATATTGGCTTCAATCATCAAATTCTCGTAAACAAAATCGGCTCTGTAAGTATTATTGGCAATGATGCCGCCTACTTTGGCAGCTGCCAAAAACACATGAGTTGGTTGTTCAGTTGCAAAAAAATCATTCACAGCTTGTTGATTCCTAAGATCTAATTCACTAGAAGTTCTAGTTATAATATTTTGAAATCCTTGATCCTGCAATTTTCTTACAAGTGCACTGCCAACCATTCCTCGATGTCCGGCTACGTATATTTTAGAATATTTTTCCATTAACTCTGATTTAAATTATTTTTTTGAATGTATAAAAAATGATTTTGAAATATTCTACAACACCATATTTTTCCATATAAATCTGATTAAACCTGATTTTATGGGGTAAAATAGTTTGAATATATTCTTCTTCCGGATTAACTGCTTTTTCTAATATACTATTTTCATCACTATACCTAATTGATGCCCAATCTGTAATTCCTGGCTTTAATTCCAAAATCCTCATTTGTTCAACAGTATAAAAATTCACGTATTTTCTAACTTCCGGTCTTGGCCCCACTAAACTCATTTGTCCTAACAACACATTGAATAACTGCGGCAGTTCATCCAATTTGTATTTCCTTAAGTAATAGCCCACCCATGTGATACGCGGATCTCTTCCTCCTACTGTTAATAACCCAGACTTATCGGCATTGATAAACATGGTCCTAAATTTGAATAAAGAGAAATCCTTATTCAGATAACCAACCCTGATTTGTTTATAGAACAAGGGGCCTTGGGAACTCAGTAAAACCAATATTGCAATGATAATAAATATTGGTAGCAAAAAGATGATGCCAACGATTGCAAAGAATAAATCCAACACCCTAATCATTTGCTATAACTTCTTTATAAGCTGAATAAATTGTTTCGCAGATATAATCTATCTGATCATTCGTGAGTTGCGGATAAATTGGTAAAGAAATTTCTCTTGAATAATTATCATAGGCAACCGGATAATTTGCCATCTCATAGCCCAGACTTTTAAAATAAGTAAACATAGGCATTGGAATAAAATGCACATTTACTGATACACCAGATGCCGCAATTATATCCATCATTTGATCTCTTTGCAACTCGGTAATATTGCGCATTCTTAATGCAAACAAATGAAAACAAGATTTTCGCTTTTCGTCATCTAGTGGTGGAATTTCAAAAAAATTATGTTTTGAAAAATAGCTTTCATATCGTCTTGCTACCCTTTCACGTTCTATAATCAAACTACTAGAGTATTTGCGTATTTGCGCTAACCCTACTGCAGCACATAAATCTGGCAGATTTGACTTAAATCCTTGAAATAGAATATCGTATTTCCAACCACCGGCCTGTGATTTGGTAAATGCATCTTTGCTTTGT
Source organism: Chitinophaga pinensis (assembly GCA_943372255.1). GTDB lineage: Bacteria > Bacteroidota > Bacteroidia > Chitinophagales > Chitinophagaceae > Sediminibacterium > Sediminibacterium pinensis_M. The sequence goes on along the minus strand of CALRXZ020000188.1, from coordinate 2,494 downwards.
CCGTTCAGAGTTAAGAGTTTCATAGTTTTATACTCTTGCTCATTATCAAATGTATCAGGTAGATTTAAACAAATTGCTCCGCCTTCTGCAGTTGTAATATTTTTTACTGCATGAAATGAAAACACAGTAATATCCGCCACCTTTCCCATTGGCATGTCTTGGTAAAATGCTCCTATTGAATGTGCTGCATCAGATAATACTAAAATCCTACAAAGTTGCTTTTGTTTGATAGAATCAGGCTCAAATAATCCAATGATATCTTCACTATTAACAATTGAATTGATTGCACCATAATCACATGGCCAGCCAGCTATATCAACTGGCATAATCACTTTAGTTTTTTTAGTAATGGCATTCTTTATGGCTAAAGCACTAATAGTAAAATCAGTTTCCACGTCAACCATTACTGGTGTAGCACCACACTGTATCACCGAAAGTGCAGTTGCACTATAGGTATAGGCCGGAATAATCACTTCATCGCCTTCTTTTACACCAAACCATTTTAAAACAAGAAAAGCTCCAGATGTCCAAGAATTAACACAAACTGCTTTCTCAACTGTTGTTAACTTACAAATCTCTTCTTCTAATAATTTTACTTTAGGCCCAGAAGTAATCCATCCTGAATTAAGAGAATCAACTACTTCAGCTATTACGTCTTCATCAACAAAGGGAGGAGAAAATGGGATATTAACTTTCATATTTCTTATAGTATAAATTCATTTTACGATTTGATTGATAAAACTGGTTTAACAGAAGGTATCCATTAGCAGCATAAAATCTATTAACGGCATCATTCTCTGCAGCATCTGTTGTCAAAGTTATTGTGCTGGCATTCATAAAAGCCTTCAGTTCAAATGCTGTCAATGCTTTTTTTCCATAGCCTTTATTTGCCATAGAAGGATCTACACATATTGATAGTAAACAAGCTGCTGTTTCAATTTTTGGGTCAGTTGTTTCCTTTGCACCAAAAGATTGTACTAACCTGAAAATTTTTTTGGGGTTTTGAACTAATTGTGGAATTGCTGCCCATAACATCTTTATTGCTGAGCTTTTTAAAATATTTGAATAAAACCCCTGCTTTTTGATTGTACCTACTGAAAAAGCTACTAATTTATTCTCTTCAAAAATTCCTATAGCAATTCCATCAGGATTTTTAATGATTGATTGATAAAATATTCTTAAAAATTGATTCCCCAAACTTGTTAAAAAAAAGGATTTAAAAGCCTTTGTATGCAAGTCTGCAATAGCTTGACCATCTTCTACACTTAGTGCTTTCCACTGCATTTAATTAATGATTGCTTTTATTAGCTTATTTAAATTATTCTCCTTTGCAAAATTTAAAGTTGCATAATGTTTAGCTGAATTTCCTTTTTGAATAAGCGTTTCGTCACTCATTTTAGAAACTTGTTTCAAACAATTAATGAGCCAATCTTCATTTTCTGGCTCTCCTACCCAACCGCCCCCAGATTCTAAAATTGTTTTTTCAACATCCGTGCCTTTTTCAGCCAATGCTATAACCGGTCTTGCAGAAAACATATAAGCAGGTAGCTTTGAAGGAATAGAAGTATTCCCGGCCTCTTTTGTTAAAGGCAAAATCATTACGTGAGCTTGTGATTGCACAATGGGAACTTTTCCTTCTGGAACTTCTATAAATTGAATGTTTGCTTCAGGATAGTTTTCAGCCATTGTAATACATGCATTTTTTGAACTTCCAACTCCTGCAATAATTAACTTTGCATTGGGCAAAGCAGCTTTTGCAAATGCTTCTATCACAAACGGAATACCTGCAACAGGACCAATATTACCTAGATACATAAAAGTACGCGGTCCAGACATCCAAGTATTTTGGTGTTTATGAAAATCGGCATCGTCTTGCCAATTCAAAATCACTTCAATCTTGCTTTCTTGCAAGTCCCTTGATTGGCTTAAATACTGCTTCATATTATCAGAGATAACGATAATCTTATCAGCATTTCTTAAAACATATTTCTCAATTGGCATTAGCATTTTTAATGCTAAAAAACCAATAAGGCCTGATAATTTATTAGTGATTGATTCTGGATAAATATCCTGTATGTGAATTTTATAGGGCTTAGCTATTTTTTTACTTGCAATGGCCACAGCTAATTGTGAAAAGATTGGCCAAGTATTCATATATACCAAATCAATTTGAGCTGCATTTGCATAAATATATTTATAAGAGGCAATGCCAAAGGAAATAGATTCTCTAAAACGTCCAATAATTCCAGATTGTGGATGAATATAAGAGTCTAAGTAATTCAATTCAAAATCGGTTATTTGCTTAGATTGAGGTTCAAACTGAAAACCATATGGTCGGGAGGGTCTTGGTGCAATAACCTTAACTTGGTGTTGTAACCCACTTAGTTTTACTGCTATGCTTTTCCCAATTTGTGCTGAAACTACTGGTTCGGGATCAAATACGCAGTTAACAATTAATATCTTACTCAAACTATATTTTGTTTAAGATACCCTG
>CALRXZ020000187.1:0-5276 GCA_943372255.1 Chitinophaga pinensis | reverse complement strand
AAGCATTTCTGACACATAGTCAACAGAATGTAACTGGTGATGTATTTGTTCAGTTATTACCCTATCGCTTTCATATCATTGGCATTGAATCTGCTTTTGATTTGATGAATAGCAAATTTGGTAAGTACGGAGAAATGAATACTGGCTTTACTGGAGAAGACGTAAGAGGCTTTAGTAAAATATTTGGCAACCAGACCTCCATCTGGCACAAGGTGAATCAATCATAACAACATGACATCTAATAACCATATAACAAAGATCAGGGTTGGCATCATTGGTGGCGCAGGCTATACTGGTGGAGAACTGATCCGCTTGTTGGTGCACCACCCTCAAGTAGATATTGCTTTTATCCATAGCAAGAGTAATGCTGGTCAAAAGGTTTCAAAAGTACATGATGACTTATTGGGAGATACCAATATAGTATTTGCCGAGAACATGCACCAAGAGATAGATGTATTGTTTCTTTGTGTTGGTCATGGCGACGCCAAGAAATTTCTTGCCGAAAATCCAGTAGATGCAAGGATTAAAATCATTGACCTTTCACAGGACTTCCGTTTAAATGCCAATAAAAAAAGTACGGACAGGGAATTTGTCTACGGACTTCCTGAATTAAATTATCATATTATTCAAACAGCTCAAAATATTGCCAATCCGGGCTGTTTTGCAACGGCCATACAATTGGGGCTACTTCCATTAGCTAAAGCTGGATTACTTACAGAAGTGCATACTACTGGTATTACCGGTTCAACAGGAGCAGGCCAAAGCTTGAGTGCTACTTCGCATTTTAGTTGGAGGGCCAATAATATTTCAGCTTACAAAACATTAGATCACCAACACTTACATGAAATAGGAGAATCTTTGCACCAAGCATCGGGCAACCAATTAGATCCAACAGGTTTGATTCATTTTGTGCCTTGGCGTGGAGACTTTACTCGTGGTATTTATATTAGCTCAGTTGTCAAGTGTTCTCTTGAATTGGAAGCTGTTACAGCATTGTACAAAGATTACTATGCCAATGCAGCAATGACCCATATAAGTGATAGCATGATCCACTTAAAACAAGTAATCAATACTGCTAAGTGTTTAATTCATATTGAAAAACAAGGAAGCCGAATAGCCATTCATTCTGCCATTGACAATTTGCTCAAAGGAGCGTCTGGTCAAGCAGTTCAAAATATGAACCTTTTATTTGGGTTGGAAGAAGGATTGGGATTGCGATTAAAGGCAAACTATTTCTAGCCTTGTTGGATAGTTTGCCCAAGTACTGCAACCATTTTTTCAAAAACAAAATCAACACCATGAAACTATTTGACGTTTATCCCATTAACAATATCACTATTGAAAAAGGTCTTGGCTCCTATGTTTGGGACAATCAGGGACAAGAATATTTAGACTTATACGGCGGTCATGCAGTCATCTCCATTGGACATACACATCCCCATTATGTAAAGCGTGTAACAGACCAATTAAACAAATTAGGCTTTTATTCTAATAGCATTCATATTCCCATACAAGAAGCATTGGCTTCAAAATTAGGAGACCTAAGTGGCAAAGAAGATTATCAACTCTTTTTGTGTAATAGCGGCGCAGAAGCCAATGAAAATGCACTCAAAGCGGCTTCTTTCTATAATGGCAGAAAAAAAATAGTCTCCTTCACAAAGGCTTTTCATGGAAGAACTTCTTTGGCCGTTGCCGCTACAGACAATCCTAATATTGTGGCGCCTGTTAACCAAACAGACAATGTAGTTTTCCTTCCTTTTAATAATACTGAAGCACTGCAAGCTTATTTTGATAACTATGGTTCAGAAGTATCAAGCGTTATTATAGAAGGTATTCAAGGTGTTGGTGGTATTAATGTAGCAAGCGATACATTCTTGCAAACCATCCGCAGACTTTGTGATCAATATAATGCCGTATTTATTGCGGATAGCGTGCAATGTGGTTATGGCAGAACGGGTAAATTCTATGCCCATGACCATAGCGGTGTTGCAGCTGACATTTATAGCATGGCAAAAGGAATGGGCAATGGATTCCCTGTTGCTGGAATTTCTATCTCTCCAAAAATCCAAGCAAAACATTATATGCTGGGAACTACTTTTGGTGGTAACCATTTGGCTTGCGCAGCTGCATTGGCTGTTTTAGAAATTATGGAACAAGACGCTCTTATGGCCAATGCCCATAAGATTGGGGATTATTTAATGCAGGAACTAAAAGGTCTTCCTAATATTAGAGAAGTAAGGGGCAGGGGTTTGATGATTGGCATTGATTTACTAGAAGACAAAAAAGAAGTAAAGAAAAACCTTCTTTTCAAACACCATATTTTTACTGGAGAAGCCAAACCAAACGTGATTCGTTTGTTACCTGCACTTAATATTACTCAAAAAGAAGCTGACTTATTTTTAGAAGCTTTGGCCATTGAACTTAAATAAACCTTCCAAACAAACCACCATGAAAAATTTCATTTCCGTTCATGATGTAAGCAATATCAACAGCCTTGTAAAAAAGGCATTGTCTTATAAGGAGCATCCTTTTAAAGACAGAAATTTAGGTGCTGACAAAAGAATTGGTCTGCTATTTTTGAATCCCAGTTTGCGTACCCGCTTAAGTACACAAGTGGCTGCCAAAAATTTGGGTATGGAAGCCATTGTGTTCAATGTAGACAAAGAAGGCTGGGCATTGGAGTTTGAGGAAGGTGCCATCATGAGTGGCAATACGGTAGAACATGTAAAAGACGCGGCTCCCATTTTGGGTCAATACTTTGATATTCTTTGTATCCGAACTTTTCCTGGTTTGAAAAACAGAGAAGATGATTATAGTGAAATGTTTATTCACCAGTTTATTAAATACGCAGGTGTTCCTGTGATCAGTTTAGAAAGTGCAACCCTGCACCCATTGCAATCACTTACAGATATCATTACCATACAAGAAACCTGGAACCAACCGCGTCGACCGAAAATAGTGCTCACCTGGGCACCCCATATTAAACCATTACCCCAATGTGTATCAAACAGTTTTGCGCAGTGGGTGAATGCTTGGGGTGAGGCTGATTTTGTAATTACCCATCCAGTGGATTATGAACTGGCTGAGCAGTTTACCAAAGGAGCTATGATTACCCATAACCAGGATGAAGCACTAAAAGACGCAGATTATGTGTATGTCAAAAACTGGAGTACTTATACAGATTATGGTAAGGTATATGAGAATGACCCCAACTGGATGCTCACTGAGGAAAAAATGAAACTAACCAATCAAGCCAAAGTGATGCATTGTTTGCCTGTAAGAAGAAATGTGGAATTGAGTGATGAAATTTTGGACGGTCCACACAGCTTGGTTACCCGCGAAGCAGGTAATCGGGTTTGGGCAGCTCAAGCAGTCATTGCTTCCATTTTGGAACAAAGCAAGTCATAAAAACATGTCTACAACAGATACCATATTGCAAAAGGAATCCTTACTAGTCATCAAGATTGGTGGCAATATCATTGACCATCCAGCTAAACTACAGCAGTTCTTACAAGATTTTTCGGCTATCAAAGCCAAGAAAATTTTGGTGCATGGTGGTGGTAAAATTGCCACACAATTGGCCAAAGATTTGGGTGTGGAACAAGAGATGGTAGATGGCAGAAGAATTACAGACGCTGAGACCTTGAAAATTGTGACCATGGTGTATGCAGGTCTTATTAATAAGGGAGTGGTGGCGCAATTACAAGCCAATGGCAATAATGCCATGGGATTTTGCGGAGCCGATGCAAATTTGATTCAAGCGCATAAACGATTACCCAATGTTTCTAACGGCATTGATTATGGTTTTGTGGGCGATGTAGACAAGGTAAATACTGCTGCTATTGAGCCCTTACTAGCACAGGGCATTTCCATTGTCATAGCACCCATTACCCATGATGGCGCTGGACAATTGCTCAATACCAATGCAGACACTATTGCGCAATCAGTAGCAACTGCATTAGCCAAAAATTATCAAGTATCCTTACTCTATTGTTTTGAGAAAAGCGGGGTTTTATTAGATGCCAATGACAACAATACGGTTATTGCCAGCATCAACCCTGACTATTACACAACACTAAAAAGCCAGCAATTGATTTTTGCGGGTATGATCCCTAAACTTGACAATGCATTTACGGCCATTAATAATGGTGTAAGCAAAGTCATCATTGGCAAGGCAGAATCTATTCAAGATCTGGTAGCTGGCAAAGCCGGCACCACCTTGCAAACGAATACCATTACCCATGAACAACAACAATGACATACAAGGTTTAACGCAGGATGCCATTAGTTTGCTCAAACAACTAATAGCAACTCCATCTCTGAGCAAAGAGGAAGACAATACTGCAGACCTGATAGAACAATTTTTACAAGCAAAGGGCGTAACTGCTTTTCGCTTCCTAAACAATGTATGGGCCAAGAACCAGTATTTTTCTCCAGACAAGCCCACTATCTTATTAAACTCTCACCACGATACCGTAAAACCCAATAAGGCTTATACCCTAAACCCATTTGAACCCATTGTCAAAGACGAAAAATTATATGGTCTAGGAAGTAATGATGCCGGTGGATGTTTGGTTTCATTAATTGCTACTTTCTTACACTATTACCATCGCAGTGACCTGCAATACAATTTGGTATTGGCTGCTACGGCAGAAGAAGAAATTTCTGGGCACAATGGCGTAGAAATTCTCTTAACAAGGTTACCCAAAATAGATTGTGGCATTGTGGGAGAACCTACCTTGTTGCAAATGGCTGTAGCAGAAAAAGGATTATTGGTATTGGATTGTACTGCTATGGGTAAACCAGGACATGCCGCCCGTGAAGAAGGTGACAATGCCATTTACAAAGCTGTCAAAGACATTCAATGGTTTAAGGATTATCGTTTTGACCGGGTATCAGATTTATTGGGCCCCATGAAAATGACGGTGACCATTATCAATGCCGGCTCTCAGCACAATGTGGTACCACACGAGTGCAAATTCACAACTGATGTGCGGGTAAATGAACTCTATAGTTTTGAAGAAGTATTAGAGATTATTAGGGCCAACACCTTATCTGATATACAACCACGAAGCAGCCGTTTGCGTTCTACTTCTATTGCGCTTGACCATCCTTTGGTAAAGTCAGGCATTGCATTGGGAAGAACCTATTATGGCTCTCCTACCACTTCTGACAAAGCATTGATGCCCTTTCCTACCTTAAAATTTGGACCAGGTGATTCTGCTAGAAGCCATTCTGCAGATGAATTCATTTGGATCCACGAAATTGGGGAAGGT
>CALRXZ020000186.1:0-5303 GCA_943372255.1 Chitinophaga pinensis | reverse complement strand
TGATCTTGCTCAGTCCAAATGCGAATTTTAGGAACTTGTTCAGGTTTTGAAAATTTTATCCCATTCAACAAAAGCTGGTAAAATATATTCTCTAGATAAGTTTTAATACTGAACAAATGATTGACCTTAGAAAAATCAACATCAATAATAGCTCCCTTTTCTGTAATAAGGTTGATCAGATTATTCTTTACGCTATCAAATAATATATACAAGTCTAATTCTTCTTTTGACTCTACACTAAATTTCTTTATCTGCAAGATTTCTGTAACGTCTTTGATTACCTGATCCATAGAATTGGCCGATTTAGATATTCCTTCTAAAATCAAGTCTTCTTCAATTTTGATTAGTCCATTCTTTACTGCTACTATCAACCCCAAAATATTGGTCAAAGGCCCCCTAATATTATGAGAGAGCATATAAGAGAACTGTTCCAAGTCTTTATTTCTTTGCAATAGGTCAACTGTCATTCGTTGTTGCACGTCTTCCAATCTTTTGCGTTCTGTAATATTCTCTTTTACAGCTACATAATTGGTAACTTCCCCATTTTGATTTAGAATGGGAGAAATCACAGCATATTCCCAATACAATTCTCCATTTTTCTTTTTATTACAAAATTCTCCGTGCCAAGGTTTTTTGTCTACTAAGCTTTGCCAAAGTTGCAAGTATTCAAAATCAGTAGTCTTGCCGGTTTTTAGGATTCTAGGATTTTGTCCAATGGTTTCTTCAAAATTATAGCCTGTTAGATTGGTGAAAGCAGGGTTAACATATTCAATTTTTCCTTCCAAATCAGTAATCACAACGGAAGCAGAACTTTGTTCTATGGCTTGGGATAATTTTAATAATTGGGTTTCTGTTTTCTTTCTTTGACCTTCTATATGAAAGGCTTGTAAGGCAAAACTAATATTCTCAGACACATTCAAGAGTAAGCCAATCTGTTCATTTGTAAAATAATAAGCAGAGGAAGCATACATTGTTAAAAGCGCTACAACATTCCCATTTGTTTTAATAGGCAAAGCTATAGAAGATTTAAAACCCCTAGATAAAGCAGCTTCGCGCCAGATTTCCATTGCAGGATCTTGCGCAATATCATTACAATAATAATGAATGCCTTCACGAACGGCTTTTCCAGAAGGCCCCCTTCCTGAAGGTGAATCTGTAATACTGATATTTTTAATGACAGTTAGGTAATCATTACCACTTCCAGCCCACATTAATGGCTTTATCTGTTTAGAAATCTCATCTGGAAGACCTATCCAAGTAAAAAGAATGTCTTTGTTGGTTACAGAAAGTTCACATATTTGAGAAAATAAGTCATCTGCTCTTTTAGCATGAAGAATAATTTCATTAGCCTTACTAATGAACTCATACATCTGCCTTGATTTATACAATTCTAATTCATCTAATTTATTCTTATCAATATTTCTAATAATTATGGAAACGCCATTATCTGCATAATAGATACTAGCGTCATACCATTTACCATTTTGAGGATGAATAAATTCAAGATTAGACTTGCCAACTACCGGTCTGCCATCTTTTAAAAGGTTTGTCAAAGCATCGCCAGCCAATTTAAAAAGAAAATTATTGATAGGCTTTCCTAATACATCTTTTGCATCAACCCCAAAAACATCGTCTACTCTTCCATTGGCGGATACAATATTTAATTCACTATCTGTACTAAGATATACTTGCTTAATTCTTTCAAACACATCTGTAATTAAATGTGTCTGATTATTAACTTGACCTTCTAGTAATTCATTGCTTTGCTTGAGAGATTCAGCCATTAAATGTTCTTGCTCTTGCAGCTGTTTAATAGCATCCGTATTCTTTTGTATAATGTTTATATATGAAATATTTTCTTCCAGTAAATTGTCTTTTTGGGTAATCTGCTGTAATAACCACCACATACTAAAACCAAAGAAACAGATGGTCAGAATAGCAATAAATATCAAAACCCTGTTAGCATCCACTATTTGTTGTTGGTGCAAATTTTGAACGATTAAGAGTTGGTCTTGTTGACTTTTAAAAAAACTATTGTACTTGTTAAAAAAACTATTGACCAAAGAGCTGTCATTTGCAGAAATAAGCAATTGAATAGCGCTATCCGGTCTGTTGTTTGCGCTTAGAAAAATAACTTTCTTTGAAATAGACTCTTTTAATTTCAATAGAGAATCCAGGTCTTCAACGTCTGTGCAAATCAAATACTGGCTACCGCAATTTTTTTTCAACATTGTTACAGCATCAAAGGCTGTGCTATAACTTTTTACAATTTCTTGAACAGTAGCTATTTTTTTTTGAATTGCGTATGGGCGTTGATTTCTTTCTATTTGAGTAATGGCAGAATTAAGTTTGTCTAAATAAGCAAGATTATTTAGAACCATTCTTTCATTACGAGAATGATTCAAATTTCCCTTTAAATCATGACTCAACCAAGCATAAAATCCAATGAAAATACCCAGCATTATGATGAATGCCAAAAAGACAAGCGATTTAGGGGACGCCTTAAACATAGTAAAGCAGTTCAGTACTATACAATATAATACAAACTATTGGTTTTTGCAATATGTATATTAGAAAGAATCAGAGTTGCAACAACAAATAGTCATTCAACTACACTACAAAGTCTTGATGCGCATATTCCTAAACTTCACTACATCGCCATGACCCAAGAAACCAATATGGCCAATGGGTCTTAAAAGACCTGGATGTTCTTTGTGATCCATAGTTCCATTCTTAGAAGCTTCTGCAATATCTCCTTCTAAAATTACTACGCCATTCAGTGTTACTTTTATAGCAGAACCCTTGATGCTAATTTCTTCTGTGTTCCATTGACCCGTTGCTTTTAAATAACCACGCTTGGCAGGTATAACTCCATAAACAGAACCATGGTATTGGTATTTTTCCAAAGCCTTGTATTTGTCTGCTTCATTGTCCAATACTTGAATTTCCATACCCACATAAGCCGCATCACCTTCAAGCGGTGCACGAATACCAATGCCGTTATTAGCACCAGGCGTAAGTAAGAATTCAAAGCGATACACAAAATTGTCAAACTCATCCTTGGTATACAAATTACCACCCTTGATTTCTGGGTGTACTACCAAGGCACCTTCTTCCACCAAGTATCCAGCAGTATTGCCTATCCATTGATTGGTATTGGTTCCGTCAAACAAGACTTTAAAACCAGCTTGTTTTTCTTCAGTAGTAATCACCCCAATGGCGATATTGCCTGCGGGTTTTACCAAATCAGCTTCCACTAGTTTTCTAGAAAGAATGGCACTGTCTACCCCATTTAAAAAAGGAAATGCTTTTTCTAAACTGCTGCTCACTTTGGCTCCGCGAATACTGTTATTACCCAAGGCCAATCTGGCCAAAGTATTGGCAGCATCACCACGCAAATCATGATCCGCCAAAAACTGACTAATGTATTGATAGCTTGCAGCGTCATTGATTCTGGAAGCAGCATTGAGAATATTTCTTTTGGTAGGCAGATCTGAAGTAGCTGCCATGGCTTGTTGCAATTGTGCAAGACTGCTTTTCTCATAAGCATTTACAACAGGTAATGATGCAAGTGCATTAACAGGTTGACGGTTCAGTGCAGATTGCAATTGTTCTTTAATGGGAGAAGCAGCGGTTGTCAAGGCTTTTTTCAAAGCTGCAGTAGCGGCATCAGAATGAATACCCACCAATGATCTAGCAGCCACACCCGCATATTCATTGTCTTGCAAAAAAGCTTCTAGTGCTTTAATGCCCGCGTCATCGCCCAGCAAACCAAGACGCTGAATCAAAAAGTCTTTGGCATAGAACCCTTTTACTTGAGTTAAACCTGCAGACAAATTCAGGGCAGTTTTTTTACGTAGGTCAGCATTCAGACTAGCCGCATTCACATAAGCATGCAAGGCATAACTGGGTTGTAGTTTTAAAGAGTCAGTGTCAAGCATGACAAAAAAATCCTTCCACTGAGCGGGTTTCCACTGTTGCATGGTTTGCAAAGCTGGGGCAGCATCGGCTACATGTTGAAAAGGAAATACAGCAATGGTTTGAGCAACGGTTTGCTTTTGTGCCTGTACTAGCAAGCAGCAAAATAAGAGGGGAGCTATTAATAATGTACGCATAGAATTCAGTTGATAATTAAAGGGTCCAAGGATAACGCATGGCAGGATTGATCATACTATTGGCTTCGGCATCATTGATAAATTCCTGCTTCACCGGATCAAATTCCAGAGTTCTTCCTAATTGCAAGGCAATCTTACCCATATTGATAATGGTGCATGAACGGAAACCATTAGATTCATTGAGGGCAAAGGGTTTGCGGTATTTCACCGATTCCAAAAAGTCCGTTACCTGTGGTGTAGGATCAGGCAACAGCGCCAATTTTTCTTTAAGGTTGGGAATGGTAGATTTAAAACCATTAAAGAGTTTTCCATTAGGTCCTTCTATATAAGCTGTGTTGGGATCTTTTGCTTCACCGTCTAGGATAATCTTACAACCATCGGCATAAGTGTAGGTGATTTTTCTAAAAGTACCACAAGCATCTGGGTGTTGTTGTTCCGCATCCACTTCTACTTTTACAGGACTGGTATCATCCTTGCCCAAAAAGTATTGAATGGGGTCAATATAGTGCTGACCCATATCGCCCAAGCCACCACCGTCATAATCCCAATAACCTCGGAAGGTTCCGTGAACACGGTGCGCGTTATAAGGCTTATAGGGAGCGGGGCCAAGCCAACGGTCATAATCCAATTCAGCTGGTACCGCTTGGGTTTCTAATTGGGTTTTACCTACCCAATAAAATTTCCAATCAAAACCCGTGGTCTTGCTCACCGTAACGGTAAGCGGCCAACCCAACATACCAGACTCTACCAATTTTTTAATGGGTTTAACGGTTGTATTCATCCCGTAAAAATTGTCTTCAAAACGGAACCAGGTATTTAAACGGAACATGTTCCCGTATTGGCGAATGGCTTCAACCACGCGCTTACCCTCACCAATGGTGCGGGTCATGGGTTTCTCACACCAAATATCTTTACCCGCTTTGGCCGCGTCAATGGCCATGATCCCATGCCAATGAGGCGGAGTAGCAATATGTACAATATCTACTTCAGGAAGCGCAATTAATTCTCTGTGGTCATGAAAGGTTTTAATATTACCACCCACCATTTGTGCGGCTTGCAACAAGTGTTTGCTGTCAACATCACATACGGCTACTACCCTGGTGCCGGCATAAGGAATATGCCCCCTACCCATACCCCCAACACCAATGATTCCTTTAGTAATTTGGTCACTGGGTGGAATAAATCCAC
>CALRXZ020000185.1:0-5472 GCA_943372255.1 Chitinophaga pinensis | reverse complement strand
ATGGATATTCATTTGGCCGATGGTAATAGCTTTTCTGTGTTTCAGCAGATAAATATTGATACTCCTATTATTTTTACCACCGCTTATGACAATTATGCCATTCAGGCTTTCAAACAAAATAGCATTGATTATTTGTTAAAGCCAATTGCCCTTCAAGACGTTCAGTTTGCATTAGATAAATACAACAAACAACAGCAATCTGCTAGTAAACAATTATTTGAATCTTTTGCAAATAGTTACAAAAAACTAACCGATCAATATAAGACCCGATTTTTGGTAAAACAAGGCGAAATCATTGATACGGTTCAAACCAGTGAAATCCATCATTTTGAGACAAAAGAGGGTTTGTCATTCCTTGTAACCAACAAAGGGAAGAAATACATTATTGATTATACCCTAGACCAATTAGAACAACTATTATTACCCCAAGATTTCTTTAGAATCAATAGGCAAATCATCATCCATATTCAAGCAATTGAAAAAGTAAAGACCCATTTTAACAGCCGATTGTCAATTAGTGCTACCAAAATAGAAGGAGATGCCCAGATTGTAAGTAGGGAACGAGTGGCAGAGTTTAAAAAGTGGTTAGACCATTAAATAGTCAAGCGGCAACTTGACATATCCGTCAATAATATCCTGTTTTTCCCTGCTATTTCCGTAGATTAGAATCCTCAAAACCAAGACATGAAAAGAGGCCTAATCATCTTATTGCTCGCACCCATCTTTGCTTTTGCCCAAATAGCTGACTCAGCTTGGGTAGTCAATAACTACACTAAGAAGGAATACTTAATTCCTATGCGAGATGGGATTAAACTATTTACTACCGTCTATGCACCCAAGGATAATGCTGAGAAGCATCCCATACTCCTAACCAGAACGCCTTATTCCTGTGCACCATATGGAGAGAATATATTTACCAAAATATGGAATGGCCCACGCAAAGCATTCTTTCAGGAAGGCTATATCTATGTGATCCAAGACGTGAGAGGCCGTTGGATGAGTGAGGGTAAATTTGAAGATATTAGGCCCTTTAATCCCAACAAAAAATCCAATGAAACGGATGAAGCAACAGATAGCTATGACGCCATAGACTGGTTGGTAAAAAATATTCCCAATAACAATGGTAATCTAGGAGTGTTTGGAACCTCCTATCCCGGATTCTATGCCACACTTGCTGCGCATAGCAATCACCCCGCCCTGAAAGCAGTGAGTCCACAAGCACCAGTAACCGAATGGTTCTTGGGCGATGACTTTCATCACAATGGCGCTTTTATGCTTGCTGATGGTTTTGCCTTTTACTCAGGATTTGGTAAACCAAGACCCAAACCCACCACAGTAGGGCCAACTGGTTTTAAATTTCCCATTGAAGACAATTTTGAATTCTATTTAAAAACAGGAGCAGTTTCTAATTTCACCAAATTGATGGGCGATAGTATTCAGTTCTGGAAAGACTTGATGGCGCATCCCAACTATGACCAGTTTTGGCAAGATCGCAACGCACGCAAAAATGTATCTGTAATCAGCCCCAATATTGCCACACTAATTGTTGGTGGTTTATTTGACGCAGAAGATTGCTATGGCGCCTGGAACTTATATAAAGCCATAGAAACCAAAGCCAAGAACAATAATAAAATTGTGATGGGCCCCTGGCACCATGGACAGTGGGGTCAAAACGATGGTACCAAACTGGGTAATGTGCAATGGGGTTCTAATACCAGCGAATGGTATGGTAAAAATATTGAACTGCCTTTCTTCAATTATTATTTAAAAAATAAGGGTAGTATTGACCAGATCAAAGAAGCCAATATCTTTTTTAGCGGAGCCAATGAATGGAGGCAGTTTGCTAAATGGCCTATTGATAATTTGAAAATGGAAAAATGGGCCTTGGGTAAGAACGGGACTTTTGCAAAAGCTGGGTCTAGTTCAGCCATTAGTAGTTTTGACCAATACCTGAGTGATCCAGCCAAGCCTGTAGCCTATATCTCAGACGTATATCTCATGAAGTCCAAGCCCAATAGGCATTATAGGGAATACATGAACGATGATCAGCGTTTTGCTGCCCGTAGAACAGATGTATTGGTGTATCAAACTCCAATACTAGAAAATGACTTAACACTGGCTGGGCCCATAGTCGCCGACCTAATGGTGGCCCTTTCTGGTACCGATGCTGATTTTGTGGTGAAGCTGGTAGACGTGTTCCCAGACGATTTTCAATATGAATCAGGATCCAATTATTTAATGGGTGGATATCAAATGTTGGTTAGAGGAGAGATCATGCGCGGCAAGTATCGCAATAGCTTTGAAAAACCTGTGCCCTTTGAAGTAAACAAACCCACCAAGGTGAAATTTGAATTACCCGATGTGGCGCACACGTTTAAAAAGGGTCATCGGATGATGATTCAGATTCAAAGTAGCTGGTTCCCCATTGTAGACCGCAACCCACAACAGTTTATGAATATCTATGAAGCAAAGAACGAAGACTTTAAAAAAGCAACTATTAAAATCTTCCATAATGCTTCAACTATTTCATTGCCTGTTTTAAAATAAAATTATCAAACCCTTTTTTTGAAGGTAGTTAAAATCATTCAAATGAAGCAGACTTTCATATTAGCCATTAGCTTGCTTTTTGTGTATTCCAGTTTTGCTAAAACCAAAGCATCTAGTTTTAATCTGACTCAAACTTTTGAAGTAGATACCACAAAAAAAGACAGCCCAATAGACTTAGTAGAAAGACAATTAAAAGGCTATAACGCAAAAAATATTGACGCGTTTTTAGAACCCTATGCTGAGGATGTTGAATTGTACGAATTTCCTGATAAAATGGTTTTAAAAGGCAAAGATGCCATGCGTAAAGATTATGAAGGCATGTTTAAAAACATAGCCAACTTGCATTGTGATATTGTTGGCCGTATTGTTCAAGGTAATATCGTCATTGACAAAGAAAGTATTTCTGGTATGGGTAAGTCTAAGTTTGAAGCCACTGTCATCTACCATATTGAAAAGAACAAAATTAAAAAGGTGTATTTTATTCAATAGTGTTACTTCCATGTGAATTATGAAACACAGACATAGAACTGTGTAAATCTTTGCTCTTGGTTTCATTCATTTTTGTTGGGCTAAATACTGCCCATGAAAACCCAAGAGGAATTAAACAAAGATATTCTAGCAACTACCGCCAACATACAGGAAAACTATCCTGAATTGACAAAGTTTGCAGATGAAATGACTGTGACTATTCCATCTGTGGAAGATCCTCAGATTAATGCAACTACACTTGCAGAATATAATAATTCCTTGCAATCCATTGCCGCAGGCTATGCCCAAAATGCCCAAAGCGCCAAGAAGCATATAATCATTATAGGTGCCGGTTTTGCGGGTTTAAAATTGGCTAGAATCTTAAACAATGATCCCAACTATAACATTACCTTAATTGATAAGAATAACTATCACCAATTTCAACCCCTGTTTTATCAGGTGGCCATGGCCAATTTAGACGCCAGTAATATCTCTTTTCCACTGCGTAATATTTTTCAAAAAAGTAAGAATGTGACCATTAGGGTTACAGAGGTTATGTTGATAGATGCATCCAATCATCTGGTGCATACTACCAATGGAAATTTTACCTATGATTACTTGGTGATTGCCACAGGGGCAGTCACCAACTATTTTGGCAATGCAGCTATTGAACAGTATAGTTTTCCTATGAAAACCACTTGGGAAGCTTTGCAAATTAGAAATACACTACTCACACATTTTGAAAATGCCATCACGGCAAATAGCTTGAAAGCTCAAAAATTATTATCTATTGTCATTGTTGGAGGAGGCCCAACTGGAGTAGAGTTAAGTGGGGCTTTGGCAGAAATGAAAACAGATACACTGCCCTTGGAATATCCTGAATTGAATTTTTCAGAAATGAAGATTTACCTTTTGGAAGGTTCTGCAAAATTATTGGGAGCAATGACAGCAGCCTCATCAGCAAAAGCCAAAGAGTATTTGGAAAAATTAGGCGTTACGGTCATGCTCAATACCATGGTTAAGGAATACAATGGCAGGCAGCTTTTATTGCATGATGGAAATATATTGGAATCTACTTTTGTCATTTGGGCTGCAGGTGTAAAAGGGAATGTGCCCCAAGGAATATCCCCAGAATTTGTTTCCAAATCCAGCCAAATAGTTACTGATGCTTTTCACAAAGTAATAGGAACAGATAATATCTATGCCTTGGGCGATGCAGCAATTATGGCGTCTGAACAATTTCCTAGGGGCTATCCACAACTTGCCAGTGTAGCCATTGATCAATCAGTTAATTTAGCGAGTAATTTTTTACGACTAACCCAAAACAAACCTTTAGTTCCTTATCATTACACCAATAAAGGAAGCATGGCCACAGTTGGTAGAAACAAAGCCGTGGTTGATTTGGCAAAACCAAAATTGAACTTTCATGGGTTCTTTGCTTGGTTAATCTGGATGACCCTACACTTGTTTTTATTGATAGGGTTTAAAAACAGGGTGGTGGTATTTATAAATTGGATTTACAAATACATTACCCACCAGCAATCGTTAGCACTGTTATTTCCAAACCTACATTCCAAAAACAAAACCAAAATTGTATGATAATTCTAGGTATGCAATTAACCAGTGGTAGAAAACTTGTATTCAGCATTTTACTTTGTGAAAGCGTGGGCATTGTTAGTGGATTATTGGCCGGTGTTGCCAATAACCCTTGGTTTGAAGCACTTCAAAAGCCTTCTTGGAATCCTCCAGGTTATTTGTTTGGTCCAGTTTGGACCATTTTGTATTTATTGATGGGTATTTCCTCTTGGTTGGTTTGGAAATCTCCACAGCCAATCAACATGAAAAGAAAGGCCTTGATTTATTTTGCAGTTCAACTTTTTTTTAACTTCTGGTGGAGTATCCTCTTCTTTAACTTTCACTCTAGCTTTTTGGCACTAATAGACATTCTTGCCATGTTATTCTTTATTTCTTTAACCATCTTTGAATTTTCAAAAATCTCCAAATTAGCTGCTTGGTTGTTGGTTCCTTATCTATTATGGGTTTCTTTTGCAACAGCCTTAAACGGAACTATTTGGTATTTAAACCAATAGATTTGATTTATTAGTCTTTTACCATACCCCATGGTTCCGTATATTTATCCGGCAAACCCCTAATGCATGAAATATACCGACAGACTGGAGAAACTACTCCCATTTGGATACCTATATTTAGTAGTAATTGGTCTTTTTAAAGAAAGTGTTTTTCACTATATACTTGGCATTAATATTCTCAAATATTCTACCATCATGGATATTTTGATTAGTCCTATTGCTACTATAACTTCTCATCCGCTTTTTTTATTTGGGATTATTGGGTTTGGTTTTCTGATGTTTGGGTACGCCATGCTATTAAAGAAATACAGACACAAAGCTTGGGTTTATAAGTCTTTAAAACTAAAATCAGACTATACCAAGGAAG
>CALRXZ020000184.1:0-5554 GCA_943372255.1 Chitinophaga pinensis | reverse complement strand
ATTGGTGAAATTAGTATAGAAGATAAAGATGGTAAGGTAACCATCAAACAAAAAGAAGAGCCAGCAGTAACTGTTACTGCCGCTCCAAGTCATCAAGTGTATACCACTGCCCCAGCTCCAGTTGCTGCTCCAGCTCTAGCTGCAGCTCCTGCCGCAGCTGCTCCAGAAGCTGCACCTAAGGCTGATAACTTGATTACTATTAAAAGTCCTATGATTGGAACTTTCTACCGTAGGCCTTCTCCTGATAAGCCAATTTTTGCTGAAATTGGAACCGAAGTGGCTCCGGGTAAAGTGGTTTGTATTATTGAAGCCATGAAACTGTTCAATGAAATTGAAAGTGAAGTAAGTGGTACCATTGTCAAAATTTTGGTGGATGATGCAAGTCCAGTAGAATATGACCAGCCCTTGTTCTTAGTGGAGCCAGCTAAATAGTAGCTCCCGCTTTATTTTTTCATCAAATTGTATCCATGTTTAAAAAGATATTGATTGCCAACCGTGGTGAAATTGCCCTTCGTGTAATAAGAACTTGTAGAGAAATGGGGATCAAGACTGTTGCAGTTTACTCAACAGCTGATAAAGACAGTTTGCACGTAAAATTTGCCGATGAGGCCGTTTGTATTGGTAAACCTCAGAGTTCAGATTCTTATCTGAATATTCCCCATATTATGGCCGCTGCCGAAATTACCAATGCCGATGCAGTGCATCCTGGTTATGGATTTTTAGCAGAGAATGCCAAATTTTCACAAATCTGTGCTGATCATGGGATCAAGTTTATTGGTCCAACCCCCGAAATGATTAATAAAATGGGGGATAAAATCACAGCCAAAGAAACCATGATCAAAGCTGGTGTACCTGTGGTACCTGGTGGAGAGGGTTTGTTGGAAAGTATTGAGGAAGCCAAAGAATTGGCCAAAGTGGTTGGATACCCTGTTATTCTAAAAGCAACAGCTGGTGGTGGCGGTAAAGGGATGCGTGTGGTTTGGAATGAATCAGAAATTGAAAAAGCTTATACCACTGCCAAAATAGAAGCAGCTGCTTCATTTAAGAACGATGGTATCTACATGGAGAAATTTGTAGAAGAACCTCGTCACATAGAAATTCAAGTAGCTGGAGACCAATATGGTAATGTATGTCATTTGAGTGAGCGCGATTGTTCTATTCAAAGACGTCACCAAAAATTGGTTGAAGAATCTCCTTCACCGTTTATGACCCCTGAGCTTAGGCATAAAATGGGAGAAGCAGCTATTAAAGCGGCTTCTGCTATTAACTATGAAAGCGTTGGTACAATTGAGTTCTTGGTAGACAAGCATAGGAATTTCTACTTCATGGAAATGAATACGCGTATTCAAGTAGAACACTGCGTAACTGAAGAAGTGGTAAGTTTTGATTTGATTAAGGAGCAGATTAAAATAGCTATGGGAGAAAAAATTTCTGGAAGAAATTATGAGCCCCAAATGCACGCTATTGAATGTCGCATTAATGCAGAAGATCCTTACAATGACTTTAGACCATCACCCGGTAAAATTACCGTATTGCACACCCCAGGTGGGCATGGAGTAAGGGTAGACAGTCATGTCTATGCTGGTTATGTGATTCCTCCTTATTATGATAGCATGATTGGTAAGCTAATTACTGTTGCACAAACTAGAGAAGAAGCCATTGATACCATGTATCGTGCTTTGAGTGAATACGTAATTGAAGGTGTTAAAACCACTATTCCTTTTCACTTACAATTGATGCAGAATGAAGATTTCAGAAAAGGTAATTTCACTACCAAATTCTTGGAATCATTTAAAATGAAATAACATAGGGCATACCCTTTGTAGATATTCTTGTTAACCGAATAGTCCCCGCCACAACGGGGATTATTTATTTACAACCTGTTCTGGATAGAGCTGATTCTCTTTAAAAAAGTTGATGGCCATAGTTAATTGATCTTCAGTAAGGCCACTGGCCCTATGGCGATTCTCTCTGACTTGATACATAGCAACTGTTTTACGAATTCTATTAAAATCAGTTTCAGGAATGGCTGCAATAGACAATGCTTCTTTTTGTTTGTAAAATTCTGTCTCAAAAATCATATCGGCTTGGCGACCATTAATGCCTAATTTGTCTATCAAGGGTTTTCTATATTTTGTCTTCATTAGTTGAAGTGCTCTTGCCAAACTTAAAGTGTCATATGCCTTGTTATAAGAAAGGGTAATGGCTTCACAAGGGGTTGGATGTTGGTCACGATTCTTTTTGAATTCCGCCAAAGATTTTAATTGCTGGTCAGATAGTTTTAGTGCTTTATATCTTTTGATGACTTCTTTATCCAACTCACCTTTAGTAGCATAAACCTCATTAGTATTATTCTCTACACTAATGAGCTCCTTGGTAGCCCAAAGGTCTATATCACCAATTTTGTTAGCAATATCTTCAGCAACACCAAATTGCTTCATAATGGCTTGTTTGTCACAATAGCCAAACAATTCTCTTTGTTCTTCTGGCGTACGATTTTGAGCAATAGCCATATTGCTTAATAATACCAAGCTAAAAATGGCGGTAAATAGGGTTAATCCCATTTTCATAATGTCTGATTTACCATTGAAAATACAACAACCCTATTAAAAAATAAGAAGGCGCTCCTTAGGAAGCGCCTTCTTAACATCTTGTTTAGGTATTGGCTTATTTACGGCCTCCACCTCCACGTCCACCACCACCACCAGGGCCGCGTTGCATAGACATAGATTCAATTACTTTTTTAGCCAGATCTGCAGGCAAAGCTTTTTCAAGACGTTTGTTTCTTTCGTCTGTCATGGCTTTCATCAATGTTGGTCTGTCAGCTTCGCTGGCTTCTCTAAGCGCCATCATTTTTGGACGCATGTCATTGTTAATAGCAATTACAGAATCAACTTGAACGTCATTAAGTCCCATGCCTTTGTACCTTTCTTTCATCATAGCGGTACGTTGTTCAGGGGTCATTTGCTGACCACCTCCTGGAGGCTGAGCCATCAGGGTGTTAAAGGAGCAAACCAGCACTAGGGCTAGCAATGCAATAAATTTTTTCATACTTGGAGTTTTTAGTTTGATAACTGATTCAAGTTAGGAAATCATTTTCTTCCTAAAGGAATTATCGGTGGAACCCTATTTTTTCCCGACCAGTAATTGTTAAAAAAAAGCCCTGAACCAGAAGGAACAGGGCTTTTCACTCAAGTCAAAAACAATTATCTCAACAATAACATCTCACGATATTTAGGCAGGGTCCAGATTTCATCATCAACCAATGCTTCCAATTTGTCAACATGGTAACGGATCAAATCAAAGTAGGTAGCCTTTACTTTACTTTCATAAGCAATGGCTTTTTCACGTGTATTGGAAATATTGTTAGCTACTTTTCTAGCTTCCACCATGGCCAGTACATTTTCATGAACTACTTGAATATGCTCACTTACTTGTTTTAGTAAGCTAAATTGACTAGCATAAGCAGCTTCTGGTAATCCAGCTTCTTTTAGACCATTCACGTTTTTCAACAAATCGTTTTGGTATTTAATAGCAGCGGGAATAATATGATTCAAAGCAAGGTCACCTATAATACGGCCTTCAATTTGAACTTTCTTCAAGTAGTTTTCTAGTTCAATTTCATGACGAGCTTCCAATTCAATATGGTTGTAGATATTGTTGGATTCAAACAGGTGTTTTGCTTTGTCAGTAGTCAAAGCATCAAAAGCCAAAGGAGTAGTTTTTACATTTGGTAAACCTCTTCTTTCTGCTTCTTGAGCCCACTCTGCGCTATAACCATCACCTTCAAACAATACTTTTTTGCTTTCAACAATGTATTTCTGAATCACGTGCATAATAGCAATTTCTTTCTTATCACCTTTTTCAATTAAGCCATCTACGTCTTTCTTGAATTGCTTCAAAGTAGCTGCCATAATAGTGTTCAAAGTAATCATTGGATTAGCGCAGTTAGCAGTAGATCCAACAGCACGGAATTCAAATTTATTACCTGTAAATGCAAAAGGAGAAGTACGGTTACGGTCTGTATTATCCAATAACAATTCTGGAATGCTACGGTGTAAATCTAATTTTAAGATAGCTTCATCTTGTTCGTCAAATTTGTCACCAACCCTAGATTCAATATCTTCTAATACTTTAGCCAAATATTGACCAACAAATACAGAGATAATGGCAGGAGGAGCTTCATTTGCACCCAAACGGTGGTCGTTACCCGCAGAAGCAATAGAAGCGCGCAAAATATCAGAATAATCATGAACTGCTTTAATGGTATTGACAAAGAAAGTCAAGAACATCAAGTTGGTTTTTGGAGTCTTTCCTGGAGCCAATAAATTCACACCAGTATCAGTAGCCAAACTCCAGTTATTGTGTTTACCACTACCGTTAATACCAGCAAATGGTTTCTCATGTAACAATACGCGCAAGTGGTGTCTTTTAGCAACACGACTCATAATGTCCATCAACAAAATGTTGTGGTCAACAGCAATATTTACTTCTTCAAAAATAGGAGCACACTCAAACTGAGCAGGTGCAACCTCATTGTGACGTGTACGTAAAGGAATACCTAGTTTGTAAGCTTCAGTTTCGTAGTCACGCATAAATGCATAAACTCTTTCTGGAATAGAACCAAAATAATGGTCTTCCAATTGTTGGCCTTTTGCAGGAGCTGCACCAAATACGGTACGACCAGCTTGAACCAAGTCAGGACGAGCATTTGCCAAACCCTCATCAATCACAAAATATTCTTGCTCCCAACCTAAGGTTGCAGTAATCTTAGTTACGTTTTTATCAAAATAGTTAGCTACTTCAACAGCAGATTTGTTTAAAGCTTCCAAAGCTTTTAACAATGGTGCTTTGTAGTCCAAAGATTCACCTGTGTAAGAAACAAAGATGGTAGGAATACAAAGGGTCTTACCATGTCCAATTTCAATGATGAATGCTGGAGAAGAAGGGTCCCAAGCAGTATATCCACGCGCTTCAAAAGTAGCACGGATACCTCCGTTAGGGAAAGAAGAAGCATCTGGTTCTTGCTGAATCAAAGCTGCACCGTCAAATTCTTCAATAGCAGTTCCGTCACTTTTAAGGGTGAAAAAGCTATCATGTTTTTCAGCAGTTGTACCAGTCAAGGGTTGGAACCAGTGTGTAAAGTGTGTTACACCTTTTGATTCAGCCCAAGCACGCATGCCATTAGCAATGCTACCAGCTACACTACGATCAATTTTTTTGCCACCCTTGATACTTGTTACAAGGCTTTTATAAGCTTCATCGCTCAAAAACTCTCTTGCGGTCTTGATAGTGAATACGTTTTCACCAAAAATTCCGGTGACTTTGGTACTACCGGCAGCATTTACTGCACCGGAATCAGCCGTCAGGCTCTCAATTGCTTGAAATCTAAGTGACATATTTTATTGATTTAGTGACACGAAAATACGTGAATCAATTAAAAAAAATGTCAGAAGCTTTAAAAAAGCTCAAAAAAAGAAGCAAAATCTTGAAAAATCAATAGATATAAAAATTAGTAAATATAAACTAATTAAGCCCCTAATATTTAGCCTTT
>CALRXZ020000183.1:0-5587 GCA_943372255.1 Chitinophaga pinensis | reverse complement strand
CTTGCTTCATGATTACCTATGCACTAGGTCAAATGGTTACTGGAAGAATGATGGATGCCATTGGAACAAGAATGGGCATGGTTGCCTCAATAAGTGCATGGAGTTTGTCTATAGCCTTGCATGCATTTTCAAGAACCATTGGTTCTTTTAATGTATTTAGGGCCATGTTGGGATTTAGTGAAGCCGGTAACTGGCCAGGAGCAACTAAAAGCAATGCAGAATGGTTTCCCTCAAAAGAGCGTGCCATTGCTCAAGGGATTTTTGGGGCAGGTGCATCTTTGGGATCAGTAGTGGCAGCTCCTTTTATTGCTTATGTATATCTGGCTTTTGGATGGCGTGCCACTTTTGTTGGTATTGGCGTTTTGGGCATTATATGGATTCTTCCCTGGTTGCTCATCAACAAAAATGTTCCTTCAAAACATCCTTGGATTACGGATAAAGAATTGAAGCATATTGAATCAGATAAGGGACAACAATCGGCATCTCAAGAACAATTATTGGGTTGGAAAGAGTTGCTAAAGATTAAGAATAGCTGGGGGATTATCAGTTCCCGTTTTTTCCTTGATCCTGTATGGTGGATGTTCTTGACTTGGTTGCCTACTTTTTTAAAAGAACAAATGGGTTTTGACATAAAACAAGTAGGAGCATTTGCGTGGTTACCCTATCTTTTTGCGGCTATTGGAGGTCTCTCCGGTGGTTTTTATTCTTCTTATAGAGTTAGGTCAGGGGTTGCTGCTCCAAAAGCAAGAAAGGAAGCCATTAGCATTGGTTGTGCCATTATGCTAGCCGCCTTATTTTGCATTTTATTTTCTCTTGATAGTTTAAAAGAGCAGGTTGAATTAGCGCTTTTTTTAATTGGTATGACTTTGTTTGGTTTCCAGTTTTTGATCAACAATTTACAGACCCTTCCCTCCGATTATTTCAGTGGCAAGAATGTTGGAACAGTAGCTGGTATGGGTGGAACAGCGGCCGTTCTAGGCACTATTGGTATTACTTTATTGGTTCCTATAATTTCTAAAACCAGTTATCATTCCTTTTTTGTAACAGCAGCTATGTTGGTTCCATTAGGTTGGTGCTGTATATATTTTTTAACTAGTAAAAACACTGCTTTAGATAAGGAGTTAAACAGTATATGAAATTCAAGAATTCATTAAAAGCTTCATTTTATAGTTTGACAATACTATTTAGACAAACAGCATTATTGCTGGTGTTTTTGACTTTCTATGTAGCCAATATAACTGCACAATCTGTTATTTCTGGGCCTTCTATTATGGATCTAAATTTATTGAATCAACAGAAAAAAAACTTGGATGCAGGAGATCAGGTATTGAAATCTGCCTATCAGCAATTGATTAAGTCTGCCAATAAGTCTTTGAGTTTTGGGCCAGTAAGTGTTATGGAAAAGAAAGAAATTCCACCTAGTGGCTCCAAACACGATTATATGAGTCTTGCTCCATACCATTGGCCTGACCCAAGCAAAAAAGACGGTCTTCCTTATATGAGAAAAGATGGGGAAACCAATCCGGAAGTAAAACTTTATAAAGACAAAGAATACCTGCCATCGCTCTGCGAACACTTGCTAGTTCTGTCAATTGCTCATCATTTCTCTGGTAAGGAAGTCTATGCCCAGCATGCCATGAAATTGATCAGGGTTTGGTTTTTGGATACAGCAACGAGAATGAATCCTAATATGAATTTTGGACAAGCAATTAAAGGTGTTAATCAGGGCAGGGGTGCTGGTTTAATAGACGGAAGAAATCTGATTAAAGCTGTTGAAGCAATTGGTTTACTATCGGCTAATAAAGCGGTCACCAAAGAGGAACAAGCAGCTATGCAACAATGGTTTGCCGATTTTCTAAAATGGATGCAAACAAGTAAGATTGGTCAAGAAGAATTGGATGCACCCAATAATCATGGTGCTTGGTATGATGCTTTGCGTTTATCAATAGCACTCTATACTAACCAATTGCCCCATGCAAAAGAGATTGTTGCCAATGCACAAAAACGGTTGACATCTCAAATGGATCCAACTGGAAGATTTCCATTAGAGATGGCTAGAACCACTTCATTTCATTATTCCGTTTTTGTAGTAGATGCCTTTCTAAAAATTGCTGCAATGAGTCAAAAAATTAATATTGATTTCTGGAGTTTTAAAGCTTCTAATGGGAATTCTTTACCAAAAGCAGTAGATGCTTTATTGCCTTATTTAAACAAACAAAAACCTTGGGATGGTCCTCAAATCAAGCCATTTGATGATCAAGAAGCTATTCCTTTTTTAAGTATCGCTGCCTCAAGTTTCAAATATTCAAAAGCTGCAGATTGGCTTGTTGCCAATACAGTAGCTCATCCAGTTAAAATGTTTACCTATTTGTTAACCCTCAACGATTTTTAAATACAAAACAGCTGCTATGAAAAATGTACAACGATTGCTGGTCTTACTGCTGCTCTTTATTTGCGGTAGTGTTACAGCGCAGAATGTGGTTACAGGAAAAGTAACCAACAAAGAAACGGGAGAGCCTTTGCAAGGGGTTTCTATTTTGGCGGATAAATCTAGTGGAGGAGCCGTTACAAAAGAAGACGGTACTTTTAGCTTAAAGTACAAGTCAGGTGCCAGTACTTTATTGTTTTCCTATGTAGGATTTGCCTCGCAAACCATAACAATAGGTACTCAAACAAATGTTGAAATTAAGCTGGCTGCCTCAGCTGGTGAAACCAATGAAGTAGTGGTGATTGGGTATGGTACACAAAGAAAATCTAGTGTAACTGGTGCTGTTGCCAAATATAAAAATGACAGGTTAGATGAATTACCTGTAGCAAGACTTGACCAAGCTCTTCAAGGAAAGATGGCAGGTGTGCAAGTGCAAAATATTTCTTCTGAAGCAGGTGCTGCACCAAAAATTAATATACGTGGTATTAGTTCAATCAATGCTGGTTCTAGTCCTTTAGTGGTAGTAGATGGTCAGCCCATTGCTGACGGACTCTCATTTGTTAACCCCGCAGATGTTGAATCTGTAGAAGTATTAAAAGATGCCGCTTCTGCAGCCATCTATGGTTCTAGAGGTGCAAGTGGTGTTATACTTATTACAACTAAAAGTGGTAAAGCAGATAAGACTAGATATAATGTAAAATATAGTCTTGGTCAGAAAAGAGATTATAAACGTTATGATATTCTTTCTTCTTCTGATTATTTGAGACTTTTGTATGATGAGGGTGCCAAAAGGTTTACTGATTCAACCGCATATACACTTGGGTTTAACGCAGCCAGTTTAACTAATTTCCGAACAAATAGAGGTGTTTTAGCAACTGACGCTGAAAAAGCGGCTTATATAGTTGAACAAACTTTAATGGGTGGACAAGGAACAGATTGGCAGAGTGAATCATTGCGCCCTGGTCTTTTCCAAAATATTCAAGTTAGCGCGTCAGGAGGTAAAAAAGACATTCAGTATTTTATATCAGGTGGATATCAGCGTGATGAGGGTATGATGTTCAAGAGTGATTTTCAACGTTATTCTATTCGTACCAAATTGGATATAAAATTGAGTAACCGCGTAAAATTGGGAATTAATCTGAATCCATCTTATTCCAAGAGAATTAGTCCTTCAGAGAATTTTACCAACTTTTATAGGTATCCAACATTCTTGCCTTTATATCACAATGATTTAACTGCAAAAAATGTTAACCAATTAGCTCAGTGGGCTAATATTAGACCAGGTGATTTTGCACAACCTAGGCATTTTAGTTCTATCTACTATTCTGGAACTATGCCTGATGGTAGTACTTGGGCGCCTGTTGGCACTTCTGATCCATTTAGTTCTGCTCAGAATACACCCAAGTCTTCAACAATTGGGCAGGATATTTATAGCAATGAATATCGCTTGCAGGGTGCAGCAGATTTGAATGTCAATATTTTGCCTGGATTGGATTTTAAATCTTTGGCTAGTTTGTATGTAAACACTACTTCTGGGCAGTCATTTGCCAATAGAAATGCTACTGCTGATGGTTCTGTTAGTAGGGGCGTATATATTAATTCATCCAATATTGATTTATTGAGTGAAAATACCCTCACCTATAAGAAAATTTTCAATAAGCATACCATTAATGTACTTGCTGGTTTTACAGCGCAAAGAACCAATATTAACAGAGACCAAACTACTGGCTTGGATTATCCTTCTGATAATATTAGAACCCTGAATAATGCCTCTGCTATAGACAAGGCCGGTACTTTTGGTACTAGAAACCAGATTGGGTTAGTATCTTATTTGGGTAGGATTAACTATGAATACAATAACAAGTATCTCTTGTCTGTAAGTTTCCGTACTGATGGTAGTTCTTATTTTGGTACTGGTAACAAATGGGGTTCCTTCCCTTCTATTTCTGCTGGATGGATTGCCTCTCAAGAGAAATTCTTGGAGAATGTTAACTGGTTAACCAGATTGAAATTTAGAGCTAGTTATGGTGCCACTGGTAATAATAGAATTTCTGATTTTGCCTTTTTGGATTTGTTGAGTACGGGTAACTATGCATTTGGAAGTGGAACTGGTGTATCTACATCTGGTCAAGTAACTTCTACTTCTAATATTGCTAACCCTTCTATTACCTGGGAGCGTACTTTCCAATCAAATTTTGGAGCTGATATTTCTGTATTGAAAAATAGAATCAGTCTTTCATTAGATGTTTATGAATCCAAAACAGAAAGACTATTGTTGCAACAATCTGTGCAAGCAATTGCGGGTGTTCCTCAATACTTCAACAATATTGGTAGTTTGAAAAATAGGGGTATTGAATTAGAATTATCAACTATCAACATCACTAAAAAAGATTTTAAATGGACTACTTCACTCAATTTCTCTAGAAATAGAAATGAAATCATGGAATTGGGTAGTGAACCATTCTTGTTGAATCAAGGCGAACGTACTGAAGTTTATCAAAGTAAAGTAGGTGATCCATTGGTTCAATTCTTTGGATTTAAAACTGATGGTGTTTGGTTGAGCCAAGCAGATATTAATGATGCAAGAACCAAAGGATTAACCAGTTCCTTGAGTAATGTATTTATTCCCGGTGGTTTAAAATTGGTTGATGTGAATGGAGACAATGTGCTTGATAACAAGGATAGAGTTGTTATTGGGAATCCTTATCCTGAATTTAACTATGGTATGACCAATACCATCAATTACAAAGCGTTTGATTTTAGTTTTACCATTCAAGGTGTGAAAGGCGGAAATGTTATTAATGGGGATGCAAACTATAATGAATCTAGAAGGTATATCACTGCGTACAGTGATAATAGGTGGATTAGCCCTGCTTTTCCAGGTGATGGAAAAACGCCGTATTCAACCATTGGGTTTAACTGGATGTTGACGGATTATGTAGTTTCTGATGCTTCTTATTTTGCATTGCGCGAATTGAATTTAGGATATCAATTACCTAATTCTGTAGCAAAAGCCATCAAGCTGAGTTCACTTAGGGTTTATCTAGCTGCTCAAAACTTATTCTTTAAAGCGGCTAAGAATTTCAGAGCCTTAAATCCTGAAGGTAGGGCAAATACTGGTCCTTATGCGTCTGCACTAATTGATGGTTACCAGCGTGG
>CALRXZ020000182.1:0-5622 GCA_943372255.1 Chitinophaga pinensis | reverse complement strand
CATCAATCCCAGAAACGGCTTCTACTTCTTTGATTACATTCTTGTCATGTGGAGGAACTAACTGACCACCATCATTCCAATAGGCTTTATACCCGTTGTATTCTTTGGGATTATGAGAGGCTGTACAAACCACGCCACCGTTACAACCTAAGTGACGAATGGCAAAACTCAATTCTGGGGTTGGGCGCAAAGCTTCAAATAAGAATACTTTGATTCCATTGGCAGCAAAAACATGGGCTGTGGTTTCAGCAAAAAAGCGGCTATTATTTCTACTATCGTGCGCTATGGCTACTTTAATTTCAGCATCACCATAGGTTTTCTTTAAATAATTGGCAAAACCCTGAGTTGCCATACCAATGGTATATTTATTAATCCTATTGGTACCAACACCCATGATGCCTCTAAGACCTCCGGTTCCAAACTCTAGGTTTCGGTAAAAAGAATCAGCTAATTCATCCACATTGTTTGCCTGTAATGCACTAATAGCATCCTTGGTGGCTTGGTCATAATTACCATTGGTCCAGACATTGACCCTTGCTTGTATTGCTGCGTCCATGATTTAAGATTTAATTGAAAGGTAAAACGAATTTACACAATAGAATATTTTACAATTTAACATTCCTTGAGAAGAATTGATTGATAATTAGTAGTGAACCTAATTTTACCCAATATAAGCACCAATAATCTCTCCATTGGAGACCTCTACTTGAATATGATCTTCTGGCGTAGTAGCTATAGAAAGTCCTACATAATCAGGTTTTACTGGATAGAGTTTGTGCATTCTTTCTACTAATACCAAGGTTTGGATGGTTCTAGGATAGAATTCCATCAAGGGCTTTAATCCATAAAGCAGGGTTTTCCCACTATTGGCAACATCGTCTATCAAAACTATGTTCAGTTCATTAAAATTGAGGTTTTCACTCAATATCACTTCTTTGGGCAAGTCCTTATCTAGGCTCACCGTAATATTAATGACTTGATTTTTAACATAGGGCTTTAAAAAAGCAGCAATTTTCTCTGCAATAACTGTTCCACTATTTCTAACCCCAATTAAAATAATGTCGGCGTCACTTCCGCTAAGGTTTTCAGCCAATTCCAAAGCCATCCTATGTAATTTCTGGTTGGCGGACTCCAGATTGAGGATATATTTTCTCTCTGACATATACAGGTTTGAATTCCAAAAATAAGCACAATAAAACCATTCCCCAATCCAATTTACAACAGTCCAAAACCGCTATCTTAGCAGTATAACTTTTGCATCATGGCCTTTTTACCACAAATCCTATTCCTGTTCTTGACACTTGTTTCTGTATGGCTATTTAGTAAAAAAGCCATTGAAATCAAACGCAATATTTTTTTGGGTAAGCCAGAAGATCTAAATAACCATCAACAAGAACGCTGGAAAAACTTGGTCCTTCTAGCATTGGGCCAAAAGAAAATGTTTAAAAATCCATTGGTGGCAGTTTTGCATTTAATAGTCTATGCTGGCTTTATCATCATCAATATTGAAGTACTTGAAATTGTTTTAGATGGTCTCTTAGGCACTCATAGATTGTTTCTACCTATTTTGGGGAGCATTTATGGATGGTTGATTAATGCATTTGAAGTCTTGGCATTTTTGGTATTGGTTGCATGCATTATTTTCTTAGTAAGAAGAAATGTGATCAAGCTAAAACGCTTTATTAGCAAGGATTTGAATGGCTGGCCTAGGTCTGATGCTAATTATATTTTGATCACAGAGATAGTTTTAATGTCTTTGTTTTTAACCATGAATGCCATTGACCTTGTATTACAGTCAAGAGGTTTGGAACATTATCAACCAACCGGATCATTTTGGATTTCAAGCCAAATGGTTTCTTTGTTTCAAGGGTTTAGTTCTGAAGGTTTAGTGATCTTTGAACGCGTTTGCTGGTGGTTGCATATTGTTGGCATTTTTGCATTTTTGAATTACTTACCTTATTCCAAACACTTGCATATTATGTTGGCTTTTCCAAATGCCTATTATGCTAGATTAGAACCACAAGGCAAGATGCACAATATGGTATCGGTTCAAAATGAAGTGTTATACGCCATGCAACCAGAATTGGCACCCACAGATGCCGCTCCCCCAGCCCGTTTTGGTGCCAAAGACGTTTTTGATATAAGCTGGAAAAACCTATTGGACGCCTATAGTTGTACCGAATGTGGTAGGTGTACATCGGCCTGCCCGGCCAATATTACGGGCAAACAACTTAGTCCTAGAAAAATCATGATGGATACCCGAGACCGTTTAGAAGCGGTGGGCAAAAATATCAACACCAATAAGACATTTGTTGATGATGGAAAATCCTTGTTGCATGATTATATTTCTGTAGAGGAACTTAGGGCTTGTACCACTTGTAATGCCTGTGTAGAAGCATGCCCTGTAAGCATTGCCCCAATGGAAATTATTGTAGAATTGAGAAGATCTTTGATCATGGAAGAAAGCAATGCGCCACAAGAATGGAATGGCACATTTAGCAATATTGAGAACAATTTTGCTCCTTGGAAATTCTCTCCAGATGACCGTGACCAATGGACTGCGGAAGCCTAGTTTATACAAAGGGGTGATAGATCATTCTATACAATTGCAAAAGCGCTGTTATTAAAAAAACCAGTCCCATGGCTATATTTAGGCTGCGATTGCTGGCTTTGATTTTTTGTACCAACCATTTGCCTCCGTGTATATAAACAGCTAACCCTGCAATGGTTCCTGTACCTGCTCCAATAGTGAACAAGTTGAAATCTAAAGAACTAACTGCTAATCTATTTGTTTGAATCATTAAAGAAGTCCATAGCACCCAGAATGGAATCTGTACAGGATTCAAGGCGCTCATGGTTAAACCCAAAACAAAACGATTGAGTTTGTTATTTAGCACCAAGGCCTTTGATTCAGACTGTTGTTTTTTTGCACTAACAATGGCCATGATTCCCAAGATTAAAAATAGGAGAACGGTTAACCATCCTAAACCTAGATAAATTAGCCTGTGCTGAACCACCCAATCCATTCCAGTTAATGCTAAACGCAGATAAACCATTTCTACCAAAGCTACCCCAATAGCAAATTGCCAGGCTTTGGAAATGCCCTCCTGCAATCCAACCTGTGTGGCGGTAAAACTCATATTACCTAATGGCAATTGACCTAAAAAACTAACAAGGAATCCGTAAAAAATGGTTAGGACCATTATCAAATATAAGCCCAATAACCGCAATCTGTTAGCCAAAATAACAGTTTAGTTTTTTTCAAAATTGCATCTTGAGCGCAAAAGGAAATTGCAGTACATTCGTATAAACTCTTGATATGAAGGTGCGTACCATGGCAGAAATGATGCAAAGTGGAGAAACCCCAGAAATCCTATTTTGGGTGGGCTGTGCGGGTAGTTTTGACCAAAGAGCTCAAAAAATCACCAAAGCTTTTGCAAGCATTCTTGATAAAGTTGGAATCAATTTTGCCATTCTTGGTAAGGAAGAAGCTTGTACTGGAGACCCTGCTCGTAGGGCTGGAAATGAATTTTTGTTTCAGATGATGGCCTACCAAAATATTCAAATCCTCAATGGATATGGAATCAAAAAAATTGTGACAACATGCCCACACTGTTTTAATACTTTAAAAAACGAGTATCCAGAACTGGGTGGTAGTTATGAAGTATTACATCATGCTAGTTTCTTACAACAATTGATTGATGAGGGAAAAATCAAGATCAAAGAAGGCGGAGACTTTAAAGGGAAAAAGATTTCTTATCACGATAGCTGCTATTTAGGCCGTGCCAATAATATTTATGAAGCCCCAAGAAAGGTATTGGAAGCCCTTGACGTGGCATTGGTAGAGATGAAACGCTGTAAAAGCAATGGACTTTGCTGTGGCGCTGGTGGAGCACAAATGTTCAAAGAAGACGAACCCGGTGAAAAACGCATCAATATTGAAAGAACCGATGAAGCTTTGGCTACAGGCGCTTCTGTTATTGCTGCCGCCTGCCCATTTTGTAATACCATGATGACCGACGGTGTTAAAAACAGGGAACAGGAAAGCCAAGTTGCCGTATTAGACATTGCTGAACTCATTGCAGCATCCATGGAATAATGATTAATTTAGCACTATGAATTTTGATTTTGAACAATATTTACCTGCCGATTTTCATCACAGTTCTAGGGTTTGGATCTACCAATGCAGTAGGTTATTAACCATGTCTGAAGCACTTGCTTTAGAACCCCAATTAGAATCATTTGTAGCTTCTTGGCAAACACATGGCACACCCGTTAAAGGGTTTGCCAACCTGTTGTTTGGTCAATTCATTGTCATCATGGCTGATGAAACAGCTGCTGGTGTTAGTGGATGTAGCACAGATAGCTCAGTTAGACTTATTAAACAAATAGAAGAACAATTTAAAATTGACCTCTTCAATAGACAGAATCTAGCTTTTGTTGTAAAGGATAAAATTCAATTATTACCACTGGCCCAATTACAGTATGGTTTTGACAATGGCTTTCTTAGCCAAGACACATTATACTTTAATAATTTGGTTGCTAATAAGGGCGAGATGTTGGAAAAATGGATTATTCCTATAAAAGACAGCTGGCTTTCTGCAAGAATTAAACAATCGGTTTCTTAACCGGGGGAACAGGCGCTTTATTGGATTTCACTTTATTGATGATGTCCTGTTTTTGTTTATCAGTGATGGCTTTTTTCTGCACCAATTTATTGAGTTGATAAGAAAGGGTTAGCCTGAAATTTCTTGTATTGCTACTGCTGAAACTTTCAATATTAAAATTGGTTCCATAAACTGAAGAGAAATATTGTTGTGCCCTAAAGGGATCGGCAATATTAATCCCCACTACCAACCTACGTTCAAAGAATCGGTACATAAAGCCAAGATTCATGGTCAGGTTACTCCTGCTCCTACCTTGTGGGTCAGCAAAACTGCTAAACCTAGCAGTACCTTCCATGGTGAATAAACTATTGGGATTATACGTGTATTGAACCGTTGTATAAAAACTACCTCCATTTTGGTATTTGTATATTTGTTTTTCAGCCTCGGCATATACATTATACGAATAGCCAAGACTACCATTCATTCTAAACCATTTATTAAAAGTGTAACCACCCCAAGCACTTGCTTCATACTCTTTTCTATCAGCAATATTCACATAGGTAATAAAGGTTTTTCCACCACCAGCCAAGGTTCTAAAACTATTGATCACTTGCTTTACAATATTATATCCCAAAGAAGTATTGATATAATACTTGCCCTTCATGAGTGAAAAATTCCAGTCAAAATTATCGGCCAAAGTGGGCGATAAAAAAGGATTCCCAAATCTGAGATTATATGGATCACTATAATCAATATTGGGATTCAATTCTCCCAAACCAGGTCTTCTAATGCTGGCGCGATAAACCAAGGCTGTATTCATTGTCCTACTAAATTCTTTGCGCAAAGTTATATTGGGTAATAGGTTCCAATAACTATTTGAAACATTGGCAGAATTACCTTTTACAAAATCAAAATTGGTTTTGGTCTCTTCTGCTTGGGCACCAAAAATCAAGTGCAACTGTTGACCAAAGACAAAACTAAATCCTGCCCTAATAGTAAAAATGCCTTGGTTAAA
>CALRXZ020000181.1:0-5645 GCA_943372255.1 Chitinophaga pinensis | reverse complement strand
TTGACGATAGTGGTTGGGATGGTGTAGAATTGATTAAACAAATTTCAAATATCTATTCAATTCAAGGATTTAAAACTGATATACTTGCTGCTTCAATTAGAAATGCTTTGCATATCATTAAATGTGCAGAGGCTGGCGCAGATGTTTGTACTTGTCCGCTAGATTCAATCCTTGGTTTATTGAAACATCCATTAACTGATATTGGGTTAGCAAAATTTTTAGAAGACGCAAAAAAATTTGCGTGATTAATAATTAAGAAATAAGAATTTAAATTATGGATTTAAATCAAATAGCCTCTCAAGTAAGAAGAGATATAGTTAGAATGGTTCATGCTTGTCAATCTGGCCACCCAGGCGGATCTTTAGGTTGTACAGATTTCTTAGTTGCATTATATTTTAAATTGATGAAACGTAAACCTGGGTTTGAAATGGATGGAATAAATGAAGACCATTTCTATTTATCTAATGGCCATATTTCTCCTGTATTTTACAGTGTATTAGCTCGGTCTGGATATTTTGATATTACTGAATTAGCTACTTTTCGTAAGATTAATTCTCGTCTTCAAGGGCATCCAACAACTCATGATTATTTACCCGGAATTAGGATTGCTTCTGGCTCCTTGGGACAAGGTTTATCAGTTGCTATTGGTGCAGCAATTACCAAGAAAAGGAATAATGATGATTGTATTGTTTATTCCTTACATGGCGACGGTGAGTTACAAGAAGGTCAGATTTGGGAAGCAGCAATGTTTGCGGCTCATCATAAAATAGACAATCTAATTGCGACGATAGATTATAATGGACAACAAATCGATGGGGCTGTTAATGATGTGATATCACTTGGAAATCTCAATGCAAAATTTGAAGCTTTTGGATGGGAGGTAGTTATAATAGAGCAAGGTAATAATCCGAATATAATAGTAGATACTTACAATCGAATTAAGCAAGAACATCTACATAAGAATAAACCAGTATGTGTTTTATTGCATACACAAATGGGCGCAGGGGTTGATTTTATGATTGGCTCTCATAAGTGGCATGGTATTGCTCCTAGTGATGAACAGTTGAAGTCAGCTTTAGGTCAATTACCGGAAACTTTGGGCGACTATTAAACCACCATACAACAAGAAATAAAATGATAAAATATCCTTATTCAGAAAAGAAAGATACTCGTTCAGGTTTTGGTGCTGGTTTATTAGAAGCTGGTAAACGCAATTCAAATGTAGTGGCATTATGTGCAGACCTCATTGGTTCTTTAAAAATGCAAGACTTTATTAATGCATTTCCAGATCGGTTTACCCAAGTAGGAATTGCTGAAGCAAATATGATTGGTATCGCAGCAGGTATGACTATTGGAGGGAAGATCCCATTTACTGGAACATTTGCCAATTTCTCTACAGGAAGGGTGTACGACCAGATTAGACAATCTATTGCATACAGTAATAAAAATGTAAAAATTGCAGCATCACATGCAGGTTTAACTTTAGGTGAAGATGGCGCAACGCATCAAATTTTAGAAGACATTGGTTTAATGAAAATGTTACCTGGTATGACAGTAATCAACCCTTGTGACTATAACCAAACAAAAGCTGCTACCATTGCTGCTGCAGAGTTTAATGGACCTATTTATTTGAGATTTGGAAGACCCGTGGTTCCAGTTTTTACGGATCCTAATCAAAAATTTGAAATTGGAAAAGCATGGCTAGTTAGTGAAGGAATAGACGTTACTATTATTGCAACAGGACATCTTGTTTGGGAGGCCATCAAAGCAGGTGAAATCTTAGCCGAATTAGGAATTGATGCAGAAATCATTAATATTCATACCATTAAACCATTAGATGAAGAAGCAGTTTTAAAATCAATTGCTAAAACAAGATGCGTGGTGAGTGCAGAGGAACATAATCGGTTAGGTGGTTTAGGGGATAGTGTCGCACAATTACTCATTAAAAATGACCCGGTTCCAATGGAATATATTGCGGTGAATGACAGTTTCGGAGAGAGTGGTACACCTGAAGAATTAATGAAAAAATATGGATTGGATGATTTTCATATTGTAGAAGCGGTAAAAAATGTTTTGTTTAGAAAAAGAAAATAAAATTATATAATTGTTGGTGTTTTTTATAATTTTTAGTAATTAAGAATTTTAAAAAAAATACCCCGGATTTAAGATTAATAATTTATAGCTTGAGTCAAAACGTCTTTTACCTTTACCCACTCTTTTGCATCCATTTCAAAACCATGATTTGTTTTTGCATAAAAAACAGAAACACTTTTACTTAATTTGTATTTATTTTCAATTCCAATTCCTCCATATTCATCAGAAAGACCTTGTATAATTAACATTGGTGTTTTTATATTGCTTAGATGTGCAAATCTTTCTGGCTCTTCCTCTTTTTTAGGATGTTTAAAAGGGTAACCAAGACAGATAATTTTTTTAATTTGAAAATCATCTGCAACTAAAGAGGCTACTCTTCCGCCTAATGATCTAGATATAATAATAATTTCATAATTTTCATTGATTTTTTTTATAGTTTTTGTTAGTTTAAAACATTTATAATTAGTTAATTTTTTTTTTCTTTTAATTAGATTGTATAAATAATCAAAGTGAGAAATTGCATAAAAAAATTGAAAAAGACGAAACACCAATTTGTTAATAATTACATTGTCAACACCTAACCTTTTAAATAGTTCAAAATTTGTATTTGCCAGATTTGCAACAGGATCGTCCCAAATAAATTTTATTTTACTTTTCTTTACAATTTGTAAAATGGTATTAGCAATTTGTATATCTGATTCCCAGTTTTCTCGACCTACAAAAACCACTATTTTCTCTTTTATCATATTATAAATAGGAATTTTTAAGTTTTTTTCAAAATTCAACAAATTTAAGTTCAAAAATAAGAAATCATACTCCTTTCCACTCTTTTAGATTCCTTAGCTAAAAATCGTAGATTTACGCTTTAATATCAAATATGGTTCGACTATTTAAAGTATTGTTATTGGCTTTTTTATTTCTATTGGTATGGGAAAAAGTAAGTGCTCAAACCATGCCAATGAATATTGAAAATTTAACTGATCAGCAGTTGATTATACTAATGGGGCAATACCAACTATTTGGTTTGTCTGATCTGGAAATGGAAATGAAGGCGCGGGAAAAAGGTTTATCTCCTGATCAGGTTACCCTGCTCAAGAAAAGGATGTCAATGATGGATCCCTCTATTATGAAAGACATTAATGCACCAACAAAAGCAACTGCAGATCCATATGAACCTCGTTCTAAAATAAAACAAAACAAGTTTCTAAGAATAAATGTTCCGGATACTACCAAACAACTTAAAGTGTTTGGTGCTTCTATTTTTGATAACGAAGACTTGAGCTTTGAACCTAATTTAAGTATTGCTACCCCACAAGGATATATTATTGGTGTAGGCGATCAAATTTCAGTGGATGTTTATGGTTTATCTGACCTTACAAAAAAATTAAAAGTTACACCTGAAGGTGATATTCGTTTTCCCAATCTTGGCCCTGTAAAAGTAGCTGGTTTAACTATGGAAGAAGCAACGCTAAAAATGAAAAAAGCGTTGACTAAAATTTATCCTGGTATTGCCAATGGATCGGTTGCTGTTCAAATGTCGGTTGGCCAGATTAGAAGCATTCAAGTTACCATGATTGGTGAAATTAAATATCCCGGTAATTATGAAGTGTCATCCTTATCAACCTTAATGAATGCGCTTTACACTTCTGGTGGACCAAATGCTTTGGGTTCTTTTAGAAATATAGAACTGGTTAGAAACGGCAAATCAATTGCTGTTTTTGATTTGTATGATTTTCTTTTAAAATCTGATCTTACCAAAAACAAATTATTACAGGATGGTGATGTGATTCGAGTAAATCCTTACCAAACCAGGGTTGCCATAAAAGGGGCTGTTAAAAAACAAGCTTTGTTTGACGTTAAGCCATCTGAATCAGCAGCTGATATTGTAAACTATGCTGGAGGATTTGCAGATATTGGTTATAAAGAAATGGTTAGGGTTTATCGATTTGGTGCCAGAAACAAAGAATTAATTAGCGTAAAAGCCAACCAATTATCCAGTTTTAAATTTGTTTCAGGCGATACTTTAGTAGTAGATACCTTGGCCAATGTATTTGATAATCGAGTAATCATTAATGGGGCTGTTTATTATGCGGGTGCATATGGCATTACCCAAATGCCTACACTCAAAGATCTGTTGGATGCTGCAAAGCCAAAGGCTGATGCATATACCACAAGAGCTTTGTTGAGAAGATTAAAAACCGATCTAACACCGGAGTTCATCAACTTTAATGTAAACGAAGTATTGGAGGGTAAATTCAATTTACCATTGGTAAGAGAAGATAGTATTCAATTGTATAAAGTAAGTGAACTACGTGAAAAATATTTCATTACGGTAAATGGAGAAGTAAATAAAGCTGGTACTTACGATTATTTTGAAAAAATGACCGTACAGGATCTGGTCCTAATGGCTAAGGGGTATAAAGAAGGAGCATCCTTACAAAAAATAGAAATTTCTAGAAGAATCAGACCAACAGAAAATGCCAATGTGGCCCAAAAAGATAGTGCGGTCTATGCTGTAATCAAAGAAATTGATTTAACCAATAGCAATTCGGTTGATTTGAATTTTACTTTATTGCCATTTGATATTGTTTCTGTTAGAAGATCACCACTGTACAAAGAACAAATTAACGCTATCATAGAAGGCGAAGTTGTCTACCCTGGTAATTATACCCTAGTAGGAAATGCCGAAAGAATTTCGGACTTGGTTAAAAGAGCGGGGGGATTAAAACTAAAAGGATTTGCAGGTGGGGCGGTATTAATTAGAAAGACTTATCGTGATATTTCTGAGAACGATGCCACTTTGGTGAATAGCAAAACCAACCTGATCAATGCGCAAAGTGGTAGAGATGCTTCCTTAACTTCCAGTGATACTAGTAATATTAAAAACCTATACAAAGAACAAAAAGCAGTAGGCATTCAATTAGACAAAATTTTAGCGAACCCAGGTTCTCCGGAAGACTTGTTTTTGTTGGAAGGAGATATCTTAAAAGTGCCTAAAGAATTACAAACCATTCAAACTTTTGGTGCGGTGAATGTGCCCAAACAGATTGTTTATTATGAGGGTATCAGTTTTAAAGACGCTATTATTGAAAGTGGTAGGTATAGTATGAATGCCTCTAGGAAAAATGCCTATGTAATTTATCCAAATGGACAAGTTCGTAAAACCAAAAGCTTTTTATTTATTAGAACAAATCCTGCCATTAAACCCGGTACAGAAATTTATATACCAGCTAAAAGACCCAAACAAAAAATGTCTACCGGTGAATACATTGGCTTGTTCTCAAGTTTAACAGCACTAGTCAGTGTATTAATTTATCTGAAAAAGTAAAGTAACCTGCTCATGGAAAATAATAAAGTGGCTACTTTAAAAATGGACGAATTAATCAAAGGCATGGTTGATTTTTTTAGAACATTTTTTGCATCATGGAAACAAGCCTTTATTTTAATAATCGGATGTTGTGTTTTAACCAGTTCCTACTATTTGATTCAAAAACCAAAATATGAAGGAACTGCTTCTTTTATTTTAGAGGAAAAGGGTAGTAGCATGGGGG
>CALRXZ020000180.1:0-5799 GCA_943372255.1 Chitinophaga pinensis | reverse complement strand
AATATGTTGGGATGGTCATTAAAAGGGTATTGTGATTTTGAAGACCCTAATTTTCCGGGCAGGTCCTTGGGCGATATTTTATTTAACAGCAATAGTGCTTCCCTGTTTAGCACATTGTCCGTAGCCGCTATTTATGAAAGCCGCTATTTTATGAGTCAACTCAGACATAGTGTTGAAGAAAAAGAAATGCTGAAAAGAGAAAGTCTGATGGCGCAGTTGAATGCTTTGAAAACGCAGGTGAACCCACATTTTCTCTTTAATAATTTGAATACCCTTTGCTCTATTATTCCAGAACACCCAGAACAGGCCGTATCATTTGTACAAGAACTATCTAAAGTCTATAGGCATATTTTGGAAGTAAAAGATGAGACTTCTATTCCACTTAGAGAAGAGATGGAAGTATTGCAGGCTTATGCTTTTTTATTGCAAACCCGTTTTGGAGAGAACTTACAAATAGACATAGAAGTACCAGAAAAGCATTTACAAGAAAGGGTAGTGCCACTCTCATTGCAGTTGTTAATGGAGAATGCCATCAAACATAATATTGTATCACAGGACAAACCCTTGCATATTTTGGTTACTGTAAAAGAGGGAAAATTGTTGGTTTC
This sequence comes from Chitinophaga pinensis, assembly GCA_943372255.1. Classification (GTDB taxonomy): domain Bacteria; phylum Bacteroidota; class Bacteroidia; order Chitinophagales; family Chitinophagaceae; genus Sediminibacterium; species Sediminibacterium pinensis_M. The sequence goes on along the minus strand of CALRXZ020000180.1, from coordinate 5,191 downwards.
AAATAATTTGCAAAAGAAAAACCAAATCATAGAATCTACTGGTATTGGTCTCACCAATATTCGCAACCGTTATAAATTGCTCACCAATCAAACGGTAGAAGTAATAGAACAAGCTGAATCCTTTTCCGTATCCATTCCTTTAATTGCTTAAGCCATGCGGATCATCATCATAGAAGACGAAGCTCCCGCAGCCAATAGGTTGGTCAAACTCATTCAATCGCTGCGCGATGATGTAGAGATTGTCAAGCGTCTAGACAGTGTGGAAGCTGCCGTGAACTATTTTAAAACATCGCCGCAGGCAGATTTGATTTTCATGGATATTCAATTGGCCGATGGTTTGAGTTTTCAAATTTTTGAATCCGTACAAATACATACACCCATCATTTTTACTACTGCTTTTGATCAATACACTTTAAAAGCATTTAAAGTAAATAGCATTGACTATTTGCTCAAACCCATTGATGAAAAAGAATTGGAGAAAGCCCTTGATAAATACCAGCAGTTGCATCAAAAAAGCAGTGTAGCCATTTCTGATAAAGTGCTGCAGTTGGTAGAACAGCTGAATCAAATAAAATACAAGGAGCGGATTTTGATTAAACGCGGTCAGCAAATGGGTTTTATTAAAACTGAGCAGCTGGCTTATGGCTACGCCGATGGTAAACTTTGTTTTGCCGTAGACCTTAATGGCAACAAGCATTTATTAGAATGCAATCTCTCACAATTAGAAGAGCAACTACAACCCAAACAGTTTTTTCGCATCAATAGAAACCTGTTGGTGAATATAGAAAGCATTCAAAAAGTACATACTTGGTTGGGCGGAAGATTAAAACTAGAACTTCTTCCAAGCACAGCAGTTGAAACCGTGGTCTCCAGAGAAAGGGTGAATGAATTCAAAGATTGGTTGGGCGATAACTAGAAGCACAAATACAGTTTTTTGGTAAGTCTAGAACATCTCCCTGCAATTGTTGTTATCCTAGCATGCAACTCAATCAACAGGAAATTCAAGGGCTAGACAAGGAATACAGAAGGGCATTCATTAATTCATTAGCAGGCTTTAGACAAGCTGTATTGGTGGGAACCCAGTCAGCAGCAGGTAAGACCAACCTAGCCATTTTCAATTCCCTTATTCATTTAGGCGCCAACCCCGCACTGTTTGGACTCATCAATAGGCCAGACAGCGTACAACGCGATACCCTACAAAATATAGAAAGCCAAGGCGTTTACACGCTGAATTATGTTTCAGGAGCCGATTATCAAAAGGCCCACCAAACATCGGCCCGATATCCCCAAGGCGTATCGGAATTTGAACAAGTAGGATTTAAAGAACAGTATCGCCCGTCACTTGAAGCTCCTTTTGAACCACAGATAACTGACTCTTTAGAAGCTCCTTTAAAAACCCAATTAACTCCCCCCTTTCCCGCCCCCTTTGTTGCTAGCGCGATAGTTCAAATTGGGATGAAATTTGAAGAGCGCGTAGACCTCAAGATTAATGGAACTGTATTGTTGATTGGCAGTATTCAATCTGTGTATATAGATGATGCGCTGGTTGCGGCCGATGGATTTGTCAACCTTTCAGAAGCCGGTGTATTAGTGAGTCAGGGACTAGATGCCTATTTTACCACATCGCCCTTGGGCAGACTGCCTTATGCAAAACCATAAAGATGGAACAAAAAGATATAGATAGAATTATTGAAATGGCCTGGGAAGATCGGACCCCATTTGAAGCCATTCATTTTCAGTTTGGTTTAACTGAGGCGCAGGTTATTGCCACCATGCGCAAAGAGTTAAAGCGAAGTAGTTTTAATCTTTGGCGCAAAAGGGTGAACAGTGGGGTGAGTCAAAAACACGCAGTAATCAGAAACCAATCCATTAGCCGCTTCAAGTGCAAATTGCAGAAGACCATTAGTATGAATAAAATCAGCAAGCGTTAATGGAGTTTAAAACAGATATTGCTAGCATTCAAGCACAAGTAGATTCCATTGATCCCATTGCTTATGGTCAGAGCCGCAATTATATAGACGGAGCTGTTACTTATTTATCGCCTTATATTTCAAGAGGGGTGATTAGCACCAAACAAGTGTTGGATTCGGTTTTGAAAAGGGGATACAAACTCTATCAAATAGAATCCTTTGTCAAAGAGCTTTGCTGGCGCGATTATTTTCAACGAGTAGGTCAAGAAAAAAATCTATCGCTGCCTATTAAACAAGCGCAGACCAATGTGGCGCATGAACAAATTCCTTTGGCCATAATGCAAGCCAAGACGGGGATTCAAGGAATTGACCAAGCCATAAAGCAGTTGTATGAAACAGGATATATGCACAACCACGCTAGAATGTATACAGCATCGGTGGTTTGCAATATTACCAAATCAGATTGGCTCATGCCTGCACAGTGGATGTACTATCATTTGTTAGACGGCGATTGGGCTAGTAACGCTTGTAGTTGGCAATGGGTAGCCGCGGCCAATAGTGGCAAAAAATATTACGCCAATCAAGAGAATATTAATAAGTATACAAAGACATCTCAGCGAAACACCTATTTAGATTGTTCCTACGAAGAACTAGCTATCATGGAGATTCCAGCAGTACTGAAAACAACAGCACCGTTTCAATCCGAACCACAAGATCAATTCAATAATACTTCATACACCCAACACAACCACCCCCTGTTCACCAACACAGACCAACTAGGAATCACCACCCAACCAATATTCATTTACAACTATTATAACCTAGACCCGCACTGGCACCGTGATAAACCTGGAACTAGGATCTTATTATTGGAACCCGATTTCTTTGAGCAGTATCCCATTAGTGCAAAGTGTTGGAATTTTATGATGGACTTAGCAGCAGAGATTCCCAACATAAAAGTCTATTATGGATCATTTGCCTCTCTCTTAGAAATATTAGCGCAAGCAAATTTCATGCAAGAAAGTTTGCCAATTATTAGGTTCAAAGAACATCCATTGAACAAGGGCTACCAAGGAATTTGCGAACCCCGTGATTGGATTGCACCAACAGTGCAAGGATACTATCCATCTTTCTTTGCATATTGGAAAGCAGTAAATAAAGTATTGAATAAATAAAACTACTCTTTTGAAAAAGCCAAAAAAAGAAAACCTACCACAAAAGATCTGCTTGGTTTGCCAGCGACCCTTTACCTGGCGCAAGAAATGGGAGAAGGATTGGGACCAAGTAAAATACTGCAGCGAAAAATGCCGCAGAACAAAAGCTTGATTCTTCACTTTTATCTCTTCAATTCCTTCTTTCTCACTTCTTCCCCTCACTTTCTTCTCCTCACTTCTCACTTCTTCCTCCTCTCTTCACTTTCTTCTTACCCTCACTTTCTTACCCTCACTTTCTTCCCCACACTTTCTTCCCCTAAGATGCAACTCCCGGCGTATTTGTTTTTCGGGGTTTTCAAAAAGGGCGTTTTTTATACTTGTTCTAGTATAAATCCGGGGCTTCTATTTTATACACGTTCTAGTATAATTTATTTTCTGATTTTATACTCGTTCTAGTATAAAATAGAAGGGCTGTTTTTATACTTGTTCTAGTATAAAAACAGGGGTATTTCAAAAAGCCAAAAAGTAAGTACATCAGGGAACGAATCCATTTGTAGAGAAGGGGATTATTTGTGGGGACTAGAGGTTTTCCTTTAGTTAATTCTGGATTGTGGGGTAATTATTCTGCGTATTTGAGTTGGATGATGAAATGATTGTACTGGGTGTTGTTGAATGTTGTGTATCGCCGTAGGCAATTGTTTTAGATCTCAAGTGCGGGTAGGCCTTGCCAAACAAAGGGTTCGGTTTTGGTGAGACCATCCGGGCGGGGTTTAGAAGAGCGGATGGTGTAGACGGGCCAGCAGTCTAATTCAGTGGCCGGCAGTTCATAATTTAAAATGGTTTGTAACGCTTCAGTTGAGAGTTCGGGTTCCAACCATTGATTGCGCAAATCATCGGGAAGAAAAAGGGGCATGCGCCATTTGTTCTCTCCTTCATTGTGTATCTCTTGCATTAGGGAATTGGCGGCGCGGGTAATTAGTGTGAAGGTCCAGCGTTTTTCTAATTCGCCTGTTTGCAGATTGGGGAGTTCTGCCACGGAATAAAGTCCCGGTAAAAAAAACGGAGAGGGTTGGTTTGGGGTATTGGAATCTGAGAATGAAGTGGAAATGGTTTGTGGATTGGGATTTGATTGGTCAGTATTGTTTGTTTTTTGATAAATAAAATAGGGTACTTTTTTAGTGATGCCGCTAACCTTGCGGTGTTCAAAAATTCCTGTAACAGGAATGAGACATCGGCGGTTGCGGACCTTGAACCAATAGCTGGATGTATCGCCTAGAATTCTTTCGCTGCGGGCATTGAGCATCATAATGCGCTGTTTCATAAATGCCGCTTCGTCCTTGGTGTAAAAAGGAATGCAGCCCCATTCCATTAATTTCAAATGCATCAAACCGTCTTCTCTATTGCGCATGACAATTGGATGCTCGCCAAAAGAATGCGCCACAATATGCGCGCTCTTGTCTGGATGAATTTGAAACTGGTCGTCTTGAATGATGCCAGGAAAAATATCATGAATACTTTGTAGGCTTGTATTAAAAGAAAGGTCGTAGCACATGCTTAGTGTTTTTCAATCTCTATCAATCGGACTTTAGCGTGGTCTCGTCCAAACTTTAAAGTAATGAAAAGCTCACCGAATTGCAAAAACAGTTCTGCGTCCAAACCATCACTGCCCTTGGGTTTCCATTTAAGTCGGGTTTCTATATAGGATTTGATTTTTGCTTTTAGTGCATCGGTTGGTTTCCATTTTCGCATGGCCAACAGCGGCGCATAAATAGCGTAACCCGCGGGTTGGCTTGCAGCGATGTTTAATCGGCGTAAATGTTCTGGGTCTTCGGCATCGTACAAATAAGCTTGGGAATCTGCTTCCAGTTCCGCCATATGAATCTTGGCACGGGAGAGTTCAGTGTATTCAGAGATTAAGAATGCAGCTTTGGTTGGAGCGGTGTTTGCTTGTTGTTGTGAAGATGCTGTATGAAGTCCCCGCTCATAAGTTTGGCGCACAAAATACCTGTTCCCTGATTGCAGGTGAACCGATAGTAACTGCGGTGAAAAAATGGTGAGGGGGTTGTGCGGGATCATGTGGTCTGGGGTGTCTGTTGATGTTGGTGCTGTATGGTGTTTGAAAAGAAA
>CALRXZ020000179.1:0-5988 GCA_943372255.1 Chitinophaga pinensis | reverse complement strand
ATCAACAATCAGGAGACGGAAGAATTGCCTTGGTGTATGCCGATGGCGATATTGTAGGAGGTAAGGGAGACAACGAATCTGTTGGTAGTGATGAGTTCAGAACCCTTTTGCGCAAACTGCGTTTGGATGATGACGTTAAAGCCATTGTGTTTAGGGTAAATTCTCCAGGAGGTAGCTCACTAGCCAGTGATGTAATTTGGAGAGAAATTAGTTTGACCAGAAAATCAAAACCCGTGATTGTGAGTATGGGAGATGTAGCCGCTTCTGGAGGATATTATATTGCATGCAATGCCGATTCTGTTTTTGCTAATGAAGGTACTTTAACTGGAAGTATTGGTGTATTCAGTATTCTGCCTAATTTTCAACCCTTCTTTAAAAATAAATTGGGAATCACATTTGATGGTGTGAAAACGGCTCCTTATGCTGATATGGGTAATACCAATAGGGCTTTGACCGAGGTTGAAAAACGCTTTTTACAAAACGGGGTAGATTCTATTTATCATACTTTTAAAACAAGGGTAGCTGAAGGAAGAAAGAAAGACATGGCTTATGTAGACAGCATCGCCCAAGGAAGGGTATGGACAGGAAGCCGTGCTATTTCTGTTGGATTGGTAGACAAGATTGGGGGCTTGCAGGAAGCCATCCTATGTGCTGCTAGAATGTCTAAATTAAGCAGCTACAAATTGAGGGAATATCCTGAAAAGAAAAACTTATTAGAGCAAGTAATGGAGAATTATCAAAAATCGGCAAGTAGTTCTTTAGTGAAATCTGAAATTGGAGAGAAAGAGTATCAATTATTGCAACAAGTTAAGCAGGTTCGTAAAATGGTAGGTGAGCCACAAAGCCGTTTACCCTTCTTTATGAATCAGCAATAATCATTGTTACCAGCTAGACCTTTAAACATGAAATCTAATTATAGTCAGATCAGGGCCATGTTGGCTATTACCAAGGGTAGTTTAAAAGCTATTTTTAGAAGTCCATCAGCAGTTATTTTCAGTATTGCTTTTCCCATGATTTTTATCCTGGTATTTGGCTTTATAGGGGGTGGTGGAAAAATATCTGTGAATGTTGCTTTTGACCCCAAATCAGATACCAGCAATCCGGTATATGCCAGTATTAAAAATGTAGCAGGAATTAATGTTATTCGCAAAACAGGTTTAGAACTGCAAGAAGACCTTGAAAAAGGAAGAATTACCGCATTGATTTTAATTCGTAAATCAGGTTTAGAAACTCCTCCATTAATCATTGATTTGACAAGTTCTGAAGCGGTGAATCCGCAGAATATGCAAGTGCTCAAATCTATTCTCAATGCAGTAATTGCAGGCATCAACCAACAAACATTTAATAATATACCTACTTATGCCATAGTCAATAGCAATGTGCAGAAAATACCAGGTAGGGTATATAGAACCATAGATTTTATCTTACCCGGTCAAATGGGATTCTCTTTATTAAGTGCAGGTGTCTTTGGGGTAGCTTTCTTGTTTTTTAACCTTAGACAACAATTGGTCTTAAAGCGTTTTTATGCAACCCCTATTAAACGTGGTTATATAGTTTTGGGAGAAGCATTGAGTAGGGTCATTTTTCAAATGATGACGGCCGTAATCATTATTGGAGTAGGTCATTTTGCCTTCAATTTTACCTTGGTACACGGCTTCCAGACCTTTATGGAAATCATGTTATTGAGTTTTGTATCCTTAATCTTATTTATGGGTTTTGGATTCATTGTCAGTAGCGTTGCCAAAAACGAAAGCACTATACCACCTTTTGCTAATTTGATTACCCTTCCACAGTTTTTATTGGCAGGGACTTTTTTCTCTATAGAAGCTTTCCCTTCTTGGTTGCAACCCATTTGCAGGATCATGCCGCTCACACATTTCAACAACGCTATGCGCAATATTGCATTTGAAGGTGCTAGTTTGGCCAGTTGTTGGAAGGAGTTTGGGGTATTGGGCATTTGGACAGTAGTAGTCTATATTGTGGCTTTTAAAACCTTTAAGTGGGAATAATATGCGTTTTCTAAAATTGATTCTGATTAGCATTGTTGCCTTATTTGTGCTCATGCTATTTTTCTCTATCCTCATGCCTTCCACAGTACTAGTTTCTAGAGCCATAGATATCAATGCGCCACTAGATAGTATCCGTTATAGGGTCTCTGATCTAAACCAATGGGTCTATTGGATAAAAGGTATGCGTTCCAATACAGTTAATATTGAATCTGCTAAAAAAGCCCAATTGGGTAACTCCATTGTTACGGTTCTAGAAGTAACAGATAGTACCATCATCATGAATTGGGAAACCAATAGCAGTGCTTTACAAAAAAGTACCATGCATTTAATCAGTCATCCAGGCACTACTGTTTCAACCGTACAATGGCAGTTTGAGCAGCATTTAAAATGGTATCCCTGGGAGAAATTGGGTTCATTTATGAATGACAAAATTCTGGGCCCCATGATGGAACAAAACTTATTAAACCTAAAGCATTGGGCTGAGAACCAGCCAGTAGACCTATCTTCTCAAATGCAATAATTATTGGGAGGCTTTAATAAAATCTAGGTTACGCATGATGCCAGACCACTTGCTTCTCTTAATAGGAGAGTCCTTAAAAATGGTTTTAAATGCGGTTTCTGATAAGTCTTCCCATTGGGCTGTTGAAAGGTTCAACACTTCAGGAATAGGGCTAAGTTCAGGTTCTTGGTGTTGCTTACTAAACCTATTCCAAGGGCAAACGTCTTGACAACTATCGCAACCAAACATCCAGTTGTCAAATTGACCTTTCATTTGATTAGGAATCAGTTGATCTTTTAATTCAATGGTAAAATAGCTGATGCATTTACTGCCATCTACTATCTTGTTTTCCAAGATGGCATTGGTAGGGCAAACGTCTACACATTTATGACAAGTACCGCAATAGTCTTTGGCAAATGGATCATCATATTGCAATTCCAAATCCACCACCAGCGTGGCAATAAAATAAAAAGAGCCCTGTTGCTTGTTAATCAGGTTACCATTTTTGCCAATCCATCCAGCCCCAGATTTTACAGCCCATGCCCTTTCTAAGACAGGCGCAGAATCTACAAATCCACGGCCTTGAATGCTACCTATTTGTTGATTTAATTGCAACAAAAACTGTTTCAGTTTGGCTCTAATCACTTCATGGTAATCCTTACCATATGCATATTTTGAAATCTTTGGCGCATCAGCAGCTTGTCTTTGCTCAGGATAATAGTTTTGCAATAAAGTAATCACTGATTTGGCGCCAGGCACCAATTTGCGCGGGTCAATCCGTAAATCAAAATGGTTTTCCATGTATTGCATGCTCCCATTTCTATTTTGATTTAACCAAGCTTCCAATCTTCTGGCATCTTCATCCAACTGTTCCGCCTTGGCAATACCACAATACCCAAAACCCAAGGACTGGGCGGTGTTTTTAACAATCCGGGTATATTGATCAATTTGGCTCAAATGCGCTTAATGCTTTTAACTGCAATACTAATTAAATCTTTTTACTGAATATATTTAGAATCATGATGAATGCTGCCTGTTCTTATTTTGAAGAAATAGTTAGTTCTATTATCTTTAATCCGTCTTTATTACAAATACCTGTAAAAAGACTGCTCCCCCGGCAAATTGTAACTCCCTAATCCTTTTATTGCTAATTCGTTTATTTACCAAGGAAGTTATGAATAGGTATCTCATATTATGTTGTTGTTTTTGCTGTTTGCAAGTGTTGCAGGCACAAGAAAAATCCAGCTATCAATTTAAAAAAGTCACTGAATCGGATTTTAAATGGCCAATAGCTATCACTGATTCCAGCGCTGGAGTAGTAGTGCTTTCAGATGTTGGAAGAACGGAATTTGTAGGGAATGATGAGGGTAGCTTTAGTCTTGTTTACAAAAGACATAAAAGGGTCTTAATCAGAAAATTAAGATATACATGGGAGGATGATCTGATACTGTATTTAGAAAAAGGTGATAAAGGACCAGAGAAATTAACGACTTTAGACATTACAGACTATTATTTAGAAAATGGTGTTGTATCCGAAAAAAAATATGATACCAAAGAACAATTAAGAAACATCAATCAACAATTGAGAAGTAGTATTGGCAGGTCTATTACTTATTCTCAAGATTGTATTGTTGATATCAGTTATACCATTCAATCCTACTATGTTTCAAATTTAAGAGGTTGGAATTTTCAAACAACGGTCCCCTGTTTGTATAGTGAATACAGTGTTTCTATACCAGATATATTTGGCTATGCCACTTTGCGCTTAGGTACAATTCCTTTAGAAACTATCAAGGCGGACGATCGAATGCAATCTTTTGCAGCCAGAAAATTTGCAGGTCCTGCAGGATATGAAACCGGCGGTGTTTCTCATGATGAATTAATTAGTTTAAATGTATTGATGCATGACCGAAAATGGATTCTAAGAAATGCCCCAGCCATAGTCATTGATTTTAATAGAGCTACTCTTCGTAGCCAAATAAATAGTGTTGAGTTTCAATGGAATGAAATTAGAAATAACAATCAAGCCCCTCAGCCTGTGATGGATGATTGGAAATCAGTAAGAGAGCGATTGTTAGCTCAAGAGTATTTTGGCTTAGCTTATTTAAATGAAAATACTTGGTTAGAGGATACTGTTGCCAGTTTAACCAAGGGTCTGGTAGGGGCAGAGGAAAAAGCAAGATCCTGTTATAAATGGGTGAGAGATAATTTTAAATGTAATGATCAATCTGAAATTTATTTGGCCAATGGACTATCCTTAAAAAATATTTTTCAAAACAGAAAAGGGTCTGTTAGTGACATCAATTTATTACTTATTGCAATTCTGAGAAAAGCGGGAATTCAGGCCAATCCGGTATTGTTAAGTTGGAGAACCAGCGGCGCCATCTATTTTGATTACCCCATTCTGCATAAGTTCAATTATTTGATAGTTGAAGCAAATTTAATGGACAAAAAGGTTTTGTTAGACGCAGCAGAACCCTTACTGGGATTTGGATTGCTGCATCCTGAATGTTATAATGGGCCAGCTTGGGTAATAGAACAGGATCAGGTTAGAAAGTTAAATCTATCTGCCGATAATTACCTAGAAGAACAACAAACTATTGCCAATTTAAAAGTAAATGACCAAGGATTAACTGGTTCTATTTTCAAAACATATGGTATTCCTGGTTCTTTCAAAGTCAGACAAAAAATCAAGGAATCTGGTGAATTGTCATTTGGTTTCTTCTTGCAAGCAGCTTTGGGAAGAAAAACCAAGATGAGTGATTTAACCATTGATTCTATCTTATTGATAGAAGAACCCATTGCTATTAACTATGAGATTCAAGTAAAAGCCAAGGGCGATTCCTTAGTATTTGAGCCCGTTTTTTCAGATGAATACCTAGTGCCTATAAATCCAGATAGAACAGACCCAGTTGAAATGCCCTATACCAGAAACTTGGTCTATGTAATGAACTTAGAAATTGAAAAAGGGTATCAAGTTGTGAAATTACCCAAGTCTGTTAAATACCAAATGAATGGCCAAGAAGCCGTTTTTGAATTTCAATGTATTCAATCTGGGCAAACCATTCAACTGCGCAGTAAAATCCAAATCAAGAAAGCCAATTTTTCAGAAGAAGCCATTGGGGCCTTGCGTGACTATATACAATTTGTATTGCAAAAATTATATGAGCCCATTATTATTAGCAAATTATAAAATGACACAATCATTTTTTGCTTTGAGATTTTTTTAAAATCTGATAAAAATCATCTGATATTTTTTTGGTGATTTCATGTCTTCCTATATCTTTATCGCGTCTAACAAGCATACTTAAATGTTGCCCTGCTAGCTCCCCCTCAGCTGGTTATAACCCCATAAAATGGTCGTAAAGACCCAATTGATTTCTCAGAAAGCAAATGCCATTTTATGCATAAGTATGCCCTAGTTGTTATTCTTTGTTGTATGTCCATAGCGCTATCGGCGCAAGAAAAGTCCAACTTTAA
>CALRXZ020000178.1:0-6044 GCA_943372255.1 Chitinophaga pinensis | reverse complement strand
AAATGATTAATCCAGGGGCAACTCCAAAACTCACTACATCGGCTAGAGAATCTAATTGCTTCCCCATTTCAGAGGGCACTTTTAGTAATCTCGCTACAAAGCCATCAAAAAAGTCAACCACCGCGGCGGCGGCAATTAAGATACTTGCTAGATAGATCTGCTCAGGGATCTCTACCAGGTTTTCACCACTGGCATCAACACTTAAAGACAAACCGGTTTGCATAATCTGAACAATGGCCATGCAACCCAAGAATAGATTAGCAAGGGTGAACAGGTTGGGGATCTGTTTTTTCATATTATTTCCTGGTTTTCATCAGGGTTTCAATTTCTTCAATGGTAATAGGAATATTTTTCATTAGGTCAATATTCCCATTCTTGGTAATCCAGAAATTATTTTCAATACGCACACCCATTTGTTCCTGTTCAATATAAATACCGGGTTCAATGGTAAAAACCATCCCTGGTTTAATAGGTTCGGTTCTAGTGCCCAAATCATGTACATCAATACCCAAATGGTGAGAAATACCATGGTACAAGTATTTTCTATAAGCCCTATTTTCAAGGTCTTCATTCTTCACATCGGCCTTGGTAATCAAACCAATTTTTAAGAATTGTTTGGTGGCTTCTTCCCCTACTTTCTCTGTATAATCTACAATACTGATACCTGGTTTTAAAATAGACTTAGCATAATTGTGTAAGGCCAAACATGCATTGTACACTTCTTTTTGACGCAGGCTAAACTTACCATTCACCGGAATAGTTCTGGTTAAGTCTGCACAGTAACCACCATATTCCGCGCCAAAATCCATCAGGATTAATTCACCGTCTTTGCACTCTTGGTTATTTGAAACATAGTGCAGGGTTCTTGCCCTATCGCCACTGGCAATAATGCTTCCATAAGCAGGACCAGCTGAACGTTGACTTAAGAAACTATGAAAAATCTCCGCTTCAATTTCATACTCCATAACACCGGGTTTGATGAATTTCAACAAACGGCGGAAAGTATTATCGGTTATGTCTATGGCTTTTTGCAAAACCTCAACTTCTAGTTTTGTTTTAATACCGCGCAGCTCTTTCATAATCTTGGCTGAACGCTCATATTTATGTAAAGGATAACGCGCTTTCATTTCTGCTATAAAGCGATATTCCCTGGTTTGAATCAGGCTAGCTTTGCGGTCATTCTCGTTAGAGTCTAAATAAATATGATCAGCCAAATGCACCCATGTTTGTAAAAGCGCATCCAGACTGTCTAACCACACAATGGTTTTGATACCTGAGATAGCGGTAGCTTCATTGCTACGCAAACGCTTACCATCCCATTTTTCTTTTAATTCATTAGGTCTTACTAAAACCAAAACTTCGCGATACTTGGGATCTGGACAATCTGGAAATAAAATAACCATACTGTCTTCCTGCTCAACCCCTGTTAACCAATACAAATCTGTATTTTGTTTGAATGCGTGTAAAGCGTCTCCATTTGATGGCCACTCGTCATTGCTCACAAAAATGGCAATACTATCCGGGCGCATGGCTTTTACAAAACGCTTACGATTGTCTATGAAAATCTGGGGATTGAGTGGTAAATACTTCATATAAGGCTAATTGATGCTTGCAAGATAAAAATTAAGCCCCATACTGTTGTCAAAGCAGTCCTAAAACTTCACTGAAGGGCATTTTACCCCAGAGGAACTGTTTGAGAATAGGCCACTTTTAACAATACTCAATTCATAGGCACCTCTTGTTCCATTAAGGTTGCTTAGGGTTGAAATGGTAGCATCATAGTTAATGGTAAACTTTAAGTCATTTACCTGATAACCCAACATAGGAATAATAGCATCGTGGTTTCGATAGTACAAACCAACAATTAATTGCTGATAACCATCTCCACTTAAATTTCTATTGGCATTAAAACCAATCAGGGTTTCCCAACTAGCGCCCATCTTACTCACGTATACATTGGGATTAACAATCCAGAGATCTTGTAATTTGATTCCTGCATTTACAAAAGCAGTATAACGCCTATTCAATTGATTATTGGAAATAGAAGCATCAAAAAAACTTTCCCTTGGCCTATTAATATGAGCAATGCTAAAGCCTGCATTTACATATACATTATCAGAGGGAAAATAGGCATAATTCAAACCAACTTGCAAGTCTAGATAACCGGTTTGACTAAAGGCAAAGGGTTCATTATTGGGTATGGTTACATCAAAAAACTGTCCATTCCATTGGTTATCAAAACTGAGTTTACTAATATCAACCCGTTTAGCAACATAACCCAAGGAAAATCCACCACTCAACAAGGAATTATAACCAATCATTTGATGATATGCTACGGATGCATAAGCCCCTGTAGAACTTAGGTTACCAGAACCTGCCACGTCTTTGATAATTGAACCACCCAATCCCATCCAACCATTTTCAAACCTACTACCAAAGGCTTTTACGTCTCCCCAAATACCCATGGTTTTATAGGGCGTGCCCACATTGGCCCATTGGTTTCTGTAATTGCCTCCTATTCTGTAATCATAGTCTGGATTAAACCCAGTATTGGAAGGATTGACCAATAGAGGAGCATTAAAATACTGAGAATAATGCAGGTCTTGTGCTTGCGCGTTTAAGCCCAACAAAAGCAATAATAATACACTAATATGTTTGATTCTTTCCTTCATCATGGCATTATCTCAATAAAGTAATATCTCCTTTTTTAACCATTTTCTCTTTTGAACTAAAGACAATCTGAACAGTATAATGGTAAACATCTTGTACCAATCTTTTTCCATTATAAGTTCCATCCCATCCTTCATTTGGATCAGCTGTTGCAAAAACCTGATTACCCCAACGGTCATAAATTCTCCAAGTCATTTGTTCTATCCCAAATCCACGAACATAAATCTTGTCATTCTTACCATCGCCATTAGGCGAGAAAGCATTGGGCACATCCATAATAGGATTTATGGTTACTGGAATAGACTGACAAGTAGTATCCGAACAGCCTCCCGCATTAAATGCTATTAAGCAAGCATTATAAGTATTAGTAGCTGGATAAATATGTCTTATGGTAGTATCTATTCTAGTGGTAATTACAGAATCGCCGTCTCCAAACAACCATTTATAGCGAGTAGCACCAACCGAACTATTGGTAAAACTTACTGCTGTATTGGGCTCCGTTGGTTGCGGAGAATAGCTGTAAAAAGCAGTTGGCTTATCACTCACCCTTAGCGTGAACCTAGTAGTATCTGTTTTATTACAAGTATTGGTATCATTGGCTATGAGTACCACTTGATAAGTACCCACATTTGGATAAAAATGCGTTGGACTAGTTTGTGTAGAAGTACTACCGTCACCAAAATCCCAAATAAAATCCGTTCCAGCTAATGAAGTGTTGTTGAACAAAGCATTATAAGGCGCACAACCTACCGCAGGGGTTGTAAACTGTGCTTTCACATTTGGCGAGATTCTAATTTGTAATGTTACAGTATCAGAATGATTGCAATAATTGGTATCTGTTAATACCAATTTTACATCATAGGTTCCAGCGGTGGTATAAGTATGCGTTACGGCCTGTGTTCCGGTAATTTGGGTATTCCCATCTCCAAAAATCCATAAAAAAGAATTGGCTTTAAATGGCTTTGCAGGAACGGTTACGGGAGGGATACTGGTATTGGTAAACAAATAAGTTAGTGAGGCACAAGGTGGTTGTTTGGCGGCTGTAAAACCAAGTATAGCTTCATCGTTGCGCACACGCAAATTCACATAAGAACTATCGGCAATATTACAGGCAGAAGAATCTATAGAGATCAGTTTAACCCTATAAACACCAATATTATTAAAGACATGTGTAGTCTTTGGAATCCTAGTTGTATCTCTTTTAGAACCATCGTTATAATCCCAGATATATAATTGACCCATGGCCAAGGAATCTTCAAAGTCTACAGAAAGTGGCACACAACCAGAAGTATCTCTGGGTCTACCTTTTATAGAAGCTACTAGGTCTGAACCTACGCCTGCCAAGTTAAACGCTATTTTAATGGCGGCTAGGTTACATCCTCCACCAGCAGCTGCATTAAGGGCATTGTTATTGGGTCCCCAAACACCAGCAGATGTAGGGAATCTTGCTCCACCACCACAGTTGGCACAAACAGACTGATAGATGATACCATTGCGGTCAAAACGGCTAGTACCACCATCTACGTGATCTGGATAAGCTCCTCCATTTTGTCCATAGAAACTACCATACTTTAAACTATTGGCGTTCTTCTCTAAGACAATAAAATAAAAGTCACTTCCATCTGTGGTGCCTAAAACTGCATCAGGTGTTACTGTCAATCCCCTTGTTCCCGCACTAGCTGGATAACTGCCTTCTGAATTACCCAATCCTCCCCAACCAGAAACATAAATATTTTCACAACGGTCAATCAAAAATGCCGTTGGCGATAAATTTGGTACAGAAGCATTGGTTCCAAAATTGGTACTAAAAATCACAGTGTTCACATCTGCATTAAACTTGGTGATGAATTGTTTGCCACCAGCCTGACTAAAGATGGCATTTTGCACGGGAATATTACCTGTGGTTGTTCCCATGATATAGGGAAAGTTGAATTTATCAAACTGGATTCCGTAAATCACATCAATCCCATTGGTACCAAAATAACTGGTCTTTTTAAGTGCCCCATTGTTGTCAAAAATGGCCACAAACCCATCACAAATACCACCTTGAAAACTAGATTGATACATGCCTGATTTATCTCCAAAAAAATCACTACTGGCAGTAGCGCCAGCAACATACAAATCCCCATTGTCCGGCTTTAAGGCCAGAACAAAAGCTGCATCGTCTTCTCCCCCACCTAAATAGGTAGAGAATATTGGTGTAGCCAATGTGGGTGAAAATTTCATTACAACCCCATCCTGTGCCCTGCCATTGGCAGCACTTCTTCCGCCATTATTTTGTTGTGCTGCATTGAGCACAGGAAAATTCACAGATTGGGTACAAGAAGACAAGTAAACATTCCCAGCATCATCTAATATCACTTCACTTCTACCATCATCCCCATAGTTCCTATCAATGGATTGTCCATATCCGGTGCTGATAATCTTTGCTTTTACATTCACCCCATCGTCTGCATTACCCCCAATAATTCTGGAACCAATCAAAGCAGACCCATTGCTATTCAGTTTGGTTAGTACTATATCTGTTGCTCCGCCAGACCCCATTCTTGTATAGGTATTAGGATAATCAGTAGAAGTAGTTCGGCCAGCAATTACAATATTTCCTTGAGCGTCTACCACCATACTATGTGGTTGGTCACTACCGGTTCTACCACCAATATAAGTTGCATAGATTCTATTAGCCCCTGATGGATCAAACTTAATGATTCCCATATCATAACCAGTTAAACCGCCATTGGTAGCACCACCACCAAAAGTGGAATTGTATGCCCCATTACTCACCGGAAATCCATCACCAAAAACAGTGCCTCCAGCATAAAAATTTCCTTTGTTGTCATAAGTGGCGGTAAAGCCCCAGTTACTAGCAGTACTGCCAGAGAAAGTAGAAAAGATCAAAGGGTCAATGACAAGTGTCTGATTCTTATTAATGGGGTCATCAATATGAAAACGAACAATATTACCCTTTAGCTGAAATCCAGACGCAATAGGCTTTCTACCGTCATTGGTTAATTGAAAAGAAACAGGTTCTTGTTCAACAATATCTTTTACCGAAGTTTTGATTTGTAAATTTCTACCAGACATTTTCAAGTCTGTAGCACCATCTACATACATGGCAATATTGGCGGGGTTGCCTCCAGGATGCACAATAAACTCGTACTTGATTTGACCATTAGAAGAATAATATCTAATATCAATATTGTTGTAAAGGTTTTTATAAGTAACCGCCGTAAATACTTTACAATTAGAAACCCATTTACTGGCATCATTGCCAATAAAATAATTGTTCACTGTTTTGAGGGCTTTGTCAGGAATTGCCTGCGGAGATGGGTTTGCATTTAAGAAGGTTACTTCATATACATGACCACGCAATTGTT
>CALRXZ020000177.1:0-6081 GCA_943372255.1 Chitinophaga pinensis | reverse complement strand
TCATTTACCAAAACAGGCTGCGGATACGCGGGAGGTTGTGCACATAACCCTCAGGTGGAAACTAATGATTAACTTGCGCAAGGATTAAACCCAATTTCATGCCTCAGAAGGAAACTAAATCACCTTTTTATCTCTGGTCCGTTCTAAATAATAGATGCCCCCGATGCAGGGAAGGCAAATTGTTCCAGCACAATAGCAGTTTTAACCTAAAGAAGAATGTGATCATGCATGAGCACTGTGCGTCTTGCGGTCAACCCACAGAGATTGAAGTGGGCTTCTACTATGGAACTGGTTATGTGAGTTATGCCCTTTCTGTTGCGTTTACGGTGAGCACTTTTGTTGCCTGGAAGGTTTTAATTGGAATGAGCTTTGACATTGATGACAACCGTATGTTTTATTGGTTAGGTACAAACATTTTATTATTAGCCATCACGCAACCCTTGCAAATGCGCTTGTCTAGAAGTCTTTGGTTGAGTTGGTTTGTGAGTTATGAAAAAAACTGGAAAAACAAACCCATTCCCAAACACGAAAGAATGATTCCTGAGCAACAACATAGTTTATAGATCCTAACATAAAATCACCCGATATATGTGATCTTATTAAGGACGGGACAATCTTTAAAATATAAAGGCCCCAACAATGTTGAGGCCTTTTATTATATCCTTACACTATCCCCCCCGGGTTAGTATACTAATATTTTATTGGTTGATAAACCTTGTCCAACCTTTCCACCAGAATGCATCTACACCAGCTGCATCACATGCTCCACGGAATTTAACCGCTGTCAATCCTGCTAACTTAGGGTCAGTAAAGCTTGCACCAACTAGAATTGGTTGATAGCCATTTGATCCACCAAAAGGCAAAAAGTCAGGAGCTGAATAGTTAAATGGTGCAATCATTTTTGCATCGGTAACATTGGTCAAAACAGTATTTGACATGTAAGACACACCATAGAAAGCTTTCACTGAATCAACAGTCCATTTGCTAGCATTTGCTGCAGAAGCAATAAAATTATAAGAGGTCACATCGGTTCCTGATAAAGGTCCGCAACCTGCAATGGTATTATTCTTGAAACGAGTGGTGCTATCAGTAACGTTTAATTCCATTACACGACCATTTCTAGAGTCAATCAACAAACCTGAAGGCCAACCTAAGAAAATAGAGTTGAAAATAGAGATGCCAGAATTACGGCGAATCTGTGCTGCAGTTAAATAAAGGCTATTACCATTATTGGCCAAAGTAGCGCGTGGTCCAATCACAGTCATGTTACTAAATACTGCTCTTGTCTGAGGAGAATTGATAGAACCACCTGCATCGTTATCACTCTCAAAAGCTTCACTCCTAGAGATATCGGCAATAGTAGAATCGCGCAAAGCAATACCAAATTGTACTTTACCGCTGTACCCGTTATCAGTATCAAAGTCATCATCCTGAGTTTTGTAAGTAATCAAGTGACTGCAATTTACAGCACCACCAAACCACTCAAACGCATCATCTTTTGCATAAGTAACCTGAACATAATCAATAATAGTTCCACTACCTACCGCAGCCATGGTCAAACTATTGATTTCTTTATCGGGCTGATAAGCATATCCAGCATATTCAATACGCACGTAACGAAGAATACCAGAATTGTCTGCGTCGTTTGGAGTAGCTCCACCACCTGCAATACCATCGCCAAAGCTATTATCAATACCACCTTCTACTTGATATGTTCCAGCACCACCACCAGTACCTGTAAAAGTTGTATTGATACTTGCTTTTCCGCAAAGTACAATACCACCCCAGTCTCCTGAACGAGGAACAGGTGAGTTAGAAGTAAATACAATGGGATTTTCTTGAGTACCATCGGCAATCAATTTAGCACCACGAGTAATTACCAAAGCTGCAACATTAGCACCAATATAATCACCCTTAACTGTAACACCTGGCTGAATGGTCATCTTGGCGTTGTTCACCATATACACAATACCGCTTAATACATAGGTGTTTCCTACAACTAAAGTGGTATCCTTGTCAATCCTTCCTTTCAAAATGATGGTTTGACCAGTTGGATTTGTTGGACCAGGAACAACGGTTGTTGTACCACCATCCATTTCAATTTTCCTACAACTGGTAATCATTAATCCTGCCAGAGCAGCTACCAGTACAATTGATTGTTTCATTATTGGTTTATTTAAACTTTTATATTGATTTGATTATAAACTATATCCGAATGTGATACTTACAGTGGTTCCATATTGACGACTCAAACGGAAGGGATCATTTGCATGGTCAAGAGCTGTATTACCATCAGGATTCTGATAGAAATACAAGGTTCTATTTAATATGTCTTGCACATTCAAACGGAACTCCGCTTTTTTGTTAGCCAACTTTTTGGTTAGCTGAAAATCAAAAACTGGTCTTGAAGATTCGTAAATGTCTGGTTGATCTTGGCTACCCACAAATGTTACACGCTTACCAATTTGGTTATATAATAAGGTTGCAGTAAGACCAGCTTTTTCAAGATCATACATCAATGACATATTGATCAAATAAGGTGATTGACCTTGTAATGGTCTATCTAAAGCTAGATTGGCATCTTTCACGCGGCTATAGATATAGGAACCATTTGCTTGGAAAGTGAAGTTTTTCAATGCATTAGAGAAATCTAATTTCTTTCTAAATTCTAATTCCAAACCATAGGCATCGGCACTTTCTGGATTGGCAAAATTGAATACAGAAGCACCACCAGAACCAAAGTTGTAAATCATTTCAATGGGATTCTGAAAATGTTTGTAAAAAGCGCCTACAGTGAATACTTCTCCCGCTTTAGGATACAATTCATAACGCAGGTCTAAGTTGGTAATTTTGGTTCTTTGCAAGGTTGGAAGACCTTGAACGGCAGCGTTTAATTCAAAGTCATAATATTGGAAAGTAGATAACTCCCTAAACTCAGGTCTTACAACTGTTTGTGAGGCAGACAAACGCAGATTGGTTTGCTGATTCAATTTTAAAGTTGCATTCAAACCTGGTAAGAAATCTCTTACTCTAGAATAATTATATCTTGGATCAGAAGATTTAACCGCACCAACTAATTGATCATAGTCTTCCATTCTCACACCCCAGATCACGCGCAAATCTTGACCAAATTGGTTATCAAATTGTACGTATGCAGCGTTAAGAATAGTGTTGGCTAAATATCTATACAAGTTTCCTTTAATGGCATCAAATGCTAACAAATTACTTGTGGCTGAACCGTCTCCAAAATTAGCAGGATTGAATACAGTTTCTGGACCTTGTAAACGTATAGCAGCATTGTCTCTTGGCAAATAGATGGAGAAAGGTTTTGCGTCAAACAAGCGATCTTTCACCTGTAACATATATCCACCTTTCACAGTTTGATTAAATCCTAGTGCTTTAAAAGTATAAGCCAAATCAACTCCACCGGAATAAATATAATCGCTTAAGTTTTGATAAAAACGGTTACCACTTTTTTGTGACAATACGTTAGACATAAGCAATGTGTAAGGATTGCTTGCTACCGAATTGTTCTTTAAATAATATAACCTGCGTTGATCAGGAATATAACCATCTAACAAAGTGAATGAACCATTCCATTTCAGCTTTAATTTGTTAGGCAAAATATTGTGTTCACCACTAATTTGGTTATTCCAGAATGTATTTTGCTTGAATCCCAATTCATATCCTTTAGTGCTATCCAATAAAGTATTTCCATTGCCTTCTACACCTGTTCTTAGTGTTGTGTAGTCAGTAGCGTTGATATTGAATAAAGTCTTATAAGAGATCTTATTGTTGTTGTCAAACTGATAAGCCAAATTACCCAGGGCACCCCAAAGAATATCAGTACTATACCTATCATCATTGAATGCAAAGTCTGGGGTATAGGTTCCATTACCAATAAAGTTAAATCCGCTGTTGGTACCTTTTAATAATTTTGCTGATTTGTTATAGGTAAGACCAATAATACCACCCAATTTTCCAGACTTTCCAGTGTTCTTGGTAAAACCTGCACTCATTTGCATTTGACCATTTAATTGGCTCAAACCATTTTCAGCATAAGTATTCCAATTATTACCAAATTGTTTACCCATAGCTGTTTTTTCTCCACTACTCAAAGCATCAAACGAACTTTTATTAGTATAAGATCCGGGCAATGATCTTGTTCCATCATCAATTCCCAACCAATCAGTTTTTCCGCCTTTGTACAGGTGAAAATCTGTGCTTACCGTTTGTACGTTTAAACCAGTTCCTACTTGTAAATTGAAAAAATTCTTAGAAGGAATATCCCTAGTATTAACTTGAATCAATCCACCCGCCCATTCACCTGGCAATTCTGGTACAAATGCTTTATTGATAATGATATTATCAATCATGTTAGAGGGAATCAAATCAAATGAGAATGCCTTTCTATCTGGCTCTGTACTTCCCAATTGAATACCATTTAGCATAGCCAAATTGTATCTTTCAGCCAAACCACGAACAATCAAGAATTTACCTTCTTGAATGCTGGCTCCTGGTGTACGCTTCAAAACCTCACCGGTATTTTTATCTGGAGACCTTCTTATGGCTTCAGCAGAAATAACTGAGGCAACGGTATTGGTATTTTTTTGATAAGAGATCAAAGCGTTTACAGTTTCGCCCTTTGCAGTACCACCTCTTGCAGAACTTTTTACAGTAACTGCTTCCAGTTCCTTGCCAGATTCAGCCATCAATACGTTGATAAATTCTTCCTCACCAGCTTTTGATACGGTAATATCATTAACCGTTTTATCCTTGTATCCTATATAAGATAATACAATATTGAATTTTTTTCCTGCATCTACAGAAATTGAAAAACGTCCTTCCACGTCTGATTTTGTGGCGCCATTGATATCTCCTGAAATTTTAATGGTAACACCTGCCAAACCTTCATTCCTAGAATTGGTAACCTTACCTGTAACCTTGGATTTTTGAGCAAATCCTGTCAACGCTACAAAAACAAATAATACTATTGCTACAAATTGCTTCACTGGGTGATAATTTAATGCGGCAAAACTACCAGCGGTATGTTAAGGAATTGTTACGCCAATGTTACCGAAGCATGAATTATGGTAAATACAAACAAGTTGGTATCTAGGTACAAAAGGGTAAATTATAACAGGGATTGAGGTTGTAGATAATTGATTTTTTAATTTTTTGTACCTTCCTCATGTTTTTGGGTTTTCCTTTAACTTTCTTTTCAATTTATTTTAGACTTTCCCTTTTTTATGATGGACACTCATTTACACCACGACCACGTTGAAAAACACTTAAAAAGTTCAGAAGCCATTACGGATATCGTTATTGGTATGTCTGATGGTCTTACCGTTCCTTTTGCACTAGCTGCTGGTTTAAGTGGCGCCGTTAAAGATGTGCATTTGATTGTCATTGCAGGGATTGCTGAAATAGCTGCGGGTTCCATAGCCATGGGCTTAGGGGGTTATTTGGCCGGAAAAACCGAACAGGAACACTATGCTAGTGAGTTAAAGAGAGAATATGAAGAGATTGAAGAATTACCCCATGTTGAAAGAGAAGAAGTGCGTGTCTTTTTTGAAGGATTGGGTTTGAGCAAACACTTGCAAGAAGAAGCCACAGAAGAATTGATCAAGGACAAAGACCGTTGGGCCAATTTTATGATGAAGCATGAATTAGGGTTGGAAGAACCTGATCCCAAACGAGCTACTAAAAGCGCTTTTAATATTGGCGCCTCCTATATTGTGGGCGGCATGATTCCGCTTAGCCCTTATTTTTTTGTAGAAGATGGCATTACTGGTTTAAAATATTCCGCAATAGTAACCCTTGCTTGTTTGTTTGTATTTGGGTTCTTCAAAAGCAAACTTACAGGTACTCCTCCTTTAAAGGGTGCGCTTAAAGTAGCCATCATTGGTGCTTTGGCCGCTGGATGTGCATTTGGTATAGCCAAGTTAATAGAAGGTTAATTGATGCTTAACAACAGATTGTTGAGGGGTAAAAACTGCCTAATTACCGATTGCGTAAGTAGACTATTAACGATTACCCTACTTTCGTTTTAAGCAAATCAAATAAGTGAGATGAAAAAAA
>CALRXZ020000176.1:0-6099 GCA_943372255.1 Chitinophaga pinensis | reverse complement strand
TGAATAGGAGACAATTCATTTTCTGCATATTCAAATTGCACCTGGCCACCGGCCCTTTTTTTCATGTATTGTACAATCAATTCAATCTGTTGATTCAAATTGGTTGCTTCCAATTTGGGCTGACTTCCAATTTTGCCAAATCTATCGGTAATCAGTTGTAGGCGTTTAACGTCTTTGGCAATTTCAGGAACATATCCCGCATTTTCAGGATGCTCTTTTAAAATTTCTAACCAACCCTCTAGACTACTAACCGGAGTGCCTAGTTGATGAGCCGTTTCCTTTGCAAGTGAAGCCCAGAGCTGGTTTTGGCTACTTCTATAATGGGTGCGTTGTAATAAAATGGCAATGATGATAAATAAACCAATGACCATTAATTGAATAATGGGATAGAGCTTGGTTTCTTTTAATAAGGGGCTTTCTCCATAATAATATTGATTGGCCTGATAGGGAAATTCTCTCAATACGCTAATAATGGGTTTGTTGTTATAGCGTTTAAACTGACGCAGTTTGGTCCTCAGAAAATTGCTATCCTGTTTTACCAAGGCAGTATCCATATTTAGAAAATTCCCAGTAATACTGTCTTTTTCATTGGTTTCAATAATGGGAATTTGGTCATTTTCTGTAATGATCTTAGTGGCCAAATTAATGCTGGCCGTATCGGAAGAATAAAGAATAGTTCTTTGTGCTTCTACCCAGGCTTCAACATTCTTGCGTTCCTCTTTGGCAATCTTGCCAGAAAGGTATTGGGAATAAACAATAGTGCCGCTGACAATGAGCACCGCCACAACTACCAAGAGGGTACGCCAGTTAAACCAAGTTGCCACCATGGGTCTAAATTAATCAAATATGCCCAACAAAAAGGGGCCCCGAATTGCGGGGCCCCTGGATATTGGAACTTAAAATAGGATACTAGCTAAACAAACCACCTTTTTTCAAGGTCTTGATGCTTTCGCCAATTTTGAAACCATTGTGGTAGATTTCAATTTTATAATTGCCTTCTACAAACTTGTCTGTTTTTTTCCAGTTAAAGCTTACAGGAACTACTTTGTTTTGTTCATAGTTCACAGATACTTTATTGGTAAATCCTTTTTCTCCGTCTTCACGAGTTGTAAAATTACCACCCTCGTTAAACACCTTACCATCGGGTCCACTGATCACCACATATAAATCTTTAGTGCCATTAGGGCTAACCCTATTAGGATCCAACACAAAGTTTACACGCATATAATCGGCACGTTTAGCAGTGTTGGTTTCTGATTCCTTACCACTATTTTTTAAGTTAATAGCTACAATACCTACGTTAGAAGCGTGCAGGGTAGAAGCTACGTCTACTTTATCGGCCAATTGTTGCTTTTCAGTATTGGTCTTGTTCAAGTTCTCTTCCAAGTTTTTCTTGTCAGAACTTAACTGGGTTTTCTCAGTAGTCAATTGTTGATTGTTAGCGGTTAACTGTTTGTTTTCGCCTTTTAATTGTTCAATTTCTACAAAGAGACCGTTGATCTTACCATTCAAATCTGCTATCATTTTCTTAGCATCAGAAAGTTCTGCTGCAGTAGCATTTTTCTTACGTAAAATGGTTCCAATATTGCCTTTCAAGTTTTGGATCTCAGTGCTTTTTTCAGCCAAACTTCCTTGCAATTGTAGGTTGGTCTGAGTTAAAGAATCGGCTTTGGCGCTAACCAAGATAAATTCTTGTTGTATAGCATTACGAGCAGAGTCTTCATTGGTAATCTTTGTTTGTAATTGAGCCACCGTTTCTTTGGTTTGGCTTTTATCATAAAATATATAACCCCAAGTGGCAATCAATGCGGTAATCAGGATTCCATAAATTAATTTACGGTTGTCTGTTGGGGGAGTGGTTTGCGGATTGTTGCTTGCTGAGTAACTCATGTTTTAAAATTTAATGTTGTTCGATACCCCTAAAATACCAAAACCGTGCCAAACCCATTTTACCCACTAGAAAAATCCATTTTCCCCATTTTTTTTAATCTGCCCTTCAAATCCCATCTTTGCAGCCATGTCTGCAGAGAAATACATAGCTGATTGGAAAAAGGGGAATTTTAAACCGGTTTATTGGCTGGAAGGTGAAGAGTCTTATTATATAGATCAGGTAGTGGATTATGCAGAACACCATATTCTCTCAGAAGCGGAAGCTGGGTTTAATCTTTCTATTTTTTATGGCAAAGATGCCGATTGGGCTGGGGTTGTGAATGCCTGTATGCGGTATCCCATGTTTTCAGAAAGACAGGTTGTGCTGCTCAAAGAGGCCCAGCACATGCCACAAAAAGAGCTAGAAAAATTACAAGGCTATATTGACAATCCCCTAAAAAGCACGGTATTAATTGTTAGCCACAAAGAGAAAAAATTTGATGGTAGGTCCCCTCTGTATAAAGTGCTCAAAGCCAAAACAGAGTTATTGACCACTAAGAAAATGTACGATAACCAGTTACCTGAATGGACCAATCAAATGATTGCACAAAAGGGGCTTACCATATCGCCAAAGGCATTAAATGTATTGGTTGACCATATAGGAAATGACCTGAATAGAATTGAGAATGAAGTAGAAAAACTCAAAGTGAATTTGGGTGGCAGAAAGGGGATTACGGAAGACGATATTGAAACCTATATTGGTATTAGTAAGGAGTTCAATCCCTTTGAATTACAGGCAGCCATTGGTCAGAAGGACTTAGCCAAAGCCATTAGGATTGTGCAGTATTTTGAAGCCAATCCAAAATCGGCACCCATACAATTGGTGCTTCCCTCTATCTATAATTTCTTTAGTAAGGTTTACCAAGTACATTCTTTGCAAGGAACCAATGAAAAAGACATGGCTGCTATTTTGGGGGTGAGTCCTTTTTTTATGCGCGACTATCAAAATGCTGCTCGTAAATATTCCTATCAAGCAGTAGAAACCATACTCTTGTTATTACACCAATACAACCTAAAAAGTGTGGGTGTGAACAATGGCGGCACTTCAGACGCCGGGCTCATGAAAGAGATGGTAGTAAAAATGATGCAATAGTTAAGCCAGCAAGCGCTTGGCCAAAGCTTGGTCCAAACCCAACTGTATTTTCAGAGCATCTAATCCATTGAATTTTTGTTCGGCACGCAAAAAATGCAATACCTGTACTTCAAGGGTTTTACCATAGAGGTCTCCTTCAAAATCAAAGATGTTTACTTCAATGACCTTATTAATTCCATCAATAGTAGGTCTAACCCCAATATTCATCATACCGTTCCATTCAGGGGTTTCGGTATTGCTTTTAATCCTTGTTTTTACCGCATAGACCCCGTTACCAGGCAATAATTTTTCAAGGTCTGATAAAACTATATTGGCTGTAGGATATCCAATGGTCCTTCCCAACTGATTACCAATGACCACCCTTCCTTCAAAGAAATAAGCGTACCCTAAGAATTGGTTGGCGGTTTCAATATGACTATGACTAATGGCATGCCTAATCTTAGTGCTGCTAACCCCAATTTGGTGTAATAAGTGTTCAGGAATTTCTTTTACCTGAAAACCCAATTGGTCACCAAATGATTTGAGTAAATGAAAATCTCCGGTACGGTTATTCCCAAACTTATGGTCATAGCCAATGATTACAGTATGTGGATGAAAATTAGCCACCAAAAAATCACTGATATAGGCTTTAGCCGATTGGCTGGCAAATGCTTGGTCAAAGGGAACAATCACCAAATGATCAATCCCCGTTGCTGCCAATAACCTAGTTTTTTCTTCCAATGTGCCCAATAACTTAATATTATCAGGGTTCTGTGAAATCACAGAACGAGGATGTGGATAAAAACTAATGATAATGCTTTCTCCACCAATTGCGGCAGCTTCAGATTTTAATTGATGGATAATTTGCTGGTGTCCTAAGTGCACGCCATCAAAGCTACCGATGGTAATCACGGCTTTTTTGAACATAGGAAGTGCGCTCTGATCCAGATAGTGTACCTGCATAATTGGGTGCAAATCTAAGGGTTTCATGGAAGTATGAAAATTGTACATTTGCAACCAGCAATCATAGATCATTCCAAATTTCCACCATGTCATTATACGCGCAACGCGGAGTATCTGCACAGAAAGAAGAAGTACACGCAGCCATTGGTAAACTGGATCAGGGTTTGTACCCAGATGCTTTTTGCAAAGTTTATCCCGATTTTTTATGTGGTGATCCGGATTGGATCAATATCATGCACGCCGATGGGGCAGGCACCAAGAGCATCTTGGCCTATCTCTATTGGAAAGAAACCGGAGATGTATCAGTTTGGAAGGGGATTGCCCAAGACGCCGTAGCCATGAACCTGGATGACCTGCTTTGTGTGGGCATTACAGATAATATTTTATTCTCTTCAACCATTGATCGGAACAAACTCTTGATTCCAGGTGCAGTATTAGAGCAGATCATCAATGGTACCCAGGAATTCTTTAATCAATTGGCTGAATACGGGGTTAGGATCCATTATTTAGGCGGTGAAACCGCAGATGTGGGAGACGTGGTACGCACTATTGCGGTAAACGGAACCATGAGTGCCCGATGGCCCAAGAGCAAGTTGGTAACCAACGAAAAAATAAGCGAAGGCAATGTAATTGTAGGTTTTGCCAGTTTTGGGCAGGCCAACTATGAGACAGAATACAATAGTGGTTTGGGATCCAATGGACTCACTAGTGCTAGGCACGATGTTTTAGGAAAACAATACAAAGACTATCCTGAAACCTTTGAACCCAAACTAAATGACGCGGTTGTTTATTTGGGAAAGAACGCCATGACCGATACCATTGAGATAGATGGCAAGCCTACCAATGTGGGTAAACTCCTTTTATCGCCAACGCGTACCTATGCACCATTGATGAAGCAACTCTTAGACCAGTATTTTGATCAAATCACTGGACTGATTCATTGCAGTGGCGGTGGACAGACCAAGTGTATGAAATACTTGCCCAAGCCTTTGAGAATTGTCAAAGACAACCTATTTGCGCCAGCACCCATTTTTCAATTGATTCAAGAAAACTCTGGGGCCGATGACAGAGAAATGTACCAGGTCTTTAATATGGGGCATAGACTGGAAGTATTCACTGACGCTGCAACAGCTCCCAAGCTAATTGCCGAAGGCGCCAAACTGGGTATTGATGCCAGAATTGTTGGAAGGGTAGAAGCATCTGAAAAGAAAGAACTAATACTAAAGACCGCCAAGGGCGAATTGGTTTACGAATATTAACAAGGGAATTATCCAGCTTTTTATAATTTTAAGAAGCCTGATGGCGTTTCAACTATAACCTTCAAGAGTTATTATGACTTTTGATTTTTGACTTTTGAATTTTTTACCATGTCTGAAGCTATAGTATCTATTAAGAATGCCAATATTTACCAAGGAACCAACTTGGTATTGCAGAATGTGAACTTTGAAGTGCAGAAGGGCGAATTTGTGTACTTGGTAGGAAAAACCGGTACAGGAAAGAGTAGCTTACTCAAAACCCTATATGGAGAACTGCAATTAACAGAAGGTATAGGCTCCGTGGTGGGTTTTGACCTACCCAGCATGGACTGGAAAAAAGTACCCTTTTTACGCCGTAACCTTGGCGTCATCTTCCAAGACTTTCAACTACTAACGGATAGGAATGTGCACGAGAACCTCAAGTTTGTGCTCAAAGCCACAGGTTGGAAAGACGAGATGCTCATGGAAGAGAAGATCAATGACGTACTTGACAAAGTGGGTTTGAAAAGCAAGGGTTTTAAAATGCCATTTGAAATGAGTGGGGGAGAACAACAAAGGGTAGACATTGCCCGCGCCCTGCTCAACTCACCCAAACTCATCCTAGCCGATGAGCCCACTGGAAACCTAGATCCGGAAACCAGTGACGAGATCATGCAGCTCCTTTTGAAGATTGCCAAAGACTACGGCACCACGGTCATTATGGCTACCCATGACTTTATAGTAATCAACCGCTACCCATCTAGAATGCTCAAAACGGAGTTGGGTAAGTTAATTGACAGTGCATCTAACTAATTGATTATCATTTCTCAATTTGAGATGATTAAAGTGAAGAGTTAAGAGTGAAGAGTGAAGAATGGACAATGATTTTCATAAACGAGT
>CALRXZ020000175.1:0-6155 GCA_943372255.1 Chitinophaga pinensis | reverse complement strand
AAAGTAAAGAACAACATGATCACTGTTTGAAACTTAAGTCTTGTCTTTGTTTCTTCATACAAAGGATATTTTGTTCTAGACCAGATCATGATATACCTATTGCCTATCCAAACGGCTGAAGTGGTAATTAAAGTAGTGATATAGATTTTATAATTAAAATAGGGCTGTCTGTGTAAACGCAATCCAAAGAATACAAAGGGAATCAACAGGGCCAATAATGGAATCATCAATGCCATGAGCTTGCGGTCATCAAACCCAATTTTTGGGTTGTAAAAAATTCCCTTGTTGTACATCTGCTTAATTGATCATTTAAAGATAAGACAAGACCCGGACTTGTCCTTCCGGGTCTTGAATGGGGGGGTTAAAAAGTAATTTGGTAATTGATATTTGGGAAGAATCCAATTTGATTAATCTCTTTGATTTGTCCGGTACTTGGATTCAAGGTTCTGACAAAGATGTTTTTATGATTGGTCAGGTTCTGAAAATCTATATACCATTTCTGTGTGGCTTTTGGTCCGTTGCGGGTAAAGGAGAATTTTAAGTCCCAGCGCAGATAAGTATCGTTTTGCAAACTAAAGGCTTTGTCTTCTTGATAGATCACAAACCCTGCAGCTTGAGATGCTGGAATGTCAAATGGTGTATAGCGTTGCCCACCTGCAATAGCAAACTTGGTGTCTATGCCAAAACTATTGAGCTTAGATAACTTCCATTCTTTACCACCCAAGAGATTGAATACATAATTACTATTGAAAGCGGTATTACGCAATACTTGGTCTGAGCCCTTATACTTGGATTCAAATAAGGAGCCTGTTACCAGATAATAGAATCCCTTGTTCAAGAATTTTTCTAAAGTAAATTCTATACCATAGTTGCTACCCTTTCCTTGGTTTTGCAAATAGAATTTTTCTGGAAAGGCAAATCCCGCACCCGCATTCAACATGCTAAAAGAACTTGGATTGCTTTCAGTGGCGGCGTCATAAATATATTGGGCATAAACTTCAGTCTTGAATCGGAGATTGCTGCTAAAATTAATATCATAACCCATGACCCCGTGTAAACTTCTTACAAAACCTAGGTCTTTGTTAGAGAGTACGGTTTGACCTGCTGCATTTTTGCTCTGATAAAAATAAACATCCAGTGGTTGGGTTTGACTATGCAAACCCGCACCCAAAGAAAGCGATTGGTTGGGTTGGAATTGGTATTTCAAATTCCATCGCGGTTCTACCGCAACACTATTGTTTAAACTAAACCATTGTGCATACAAACCAAAGTTGGTGCTTACTTGATTATTGAAACGGTGCATCCAGTTACCAAAACCCCTGGTAAGTGTAGCCGTGTTTTGTGCATTGGTGAGTGTGGTTAAAACAGTTGAACCATTGGGCAGGTAGTCTTTTTGCAGGTTTAATAAATTCACATCGGTCAAGAGACCTGCAGTAATTTGATTTTGTGCATTGATCTTCTGGTTAAAATTATAGCCAATAGAAATTTTGGTTTGTTTGTTTAAGACCACATAAGCGGGTTTATCTGGTTTGCCTGTTTCTATAATTTCTTCATTGTACTTAGACTGAAATGCAGAAATGGCTAGTGTTAATTTTCCAGAAGTGCGTGGGTTAAAGAAATAAGTATGTGTGGCGCCAATGACACCGGTTAATGATTTGGTATTGCTATTGCGCAACTTGCCATCATTATTGGTGTACAAATTATCTGATGAATCCGGTGGAAAATTAATATGACTCTCTCCACCCAATCCAAAAATGTCAATGGTACCTGATTTCTTGGTTACAAAATGCAGTTTAAAAGAAGCGTCTTGGTAATAAGGCGTTGCGCTGCCCGTGCCCACATTTAATCCCAATTTCTGAATGGCTGCTACCAAAGAATATCTATAGTTGACCAAGAAACTTGATTTGCTTTTTTTACTAAATGGTCCTTCTGCGCCAAACTCAAATCCGTTGAATCCCATCTGACCCAGGTACTCGTATTTTTCATTGTTCCCGTTGCGCATTCTTAGGTCAAAAACCCCTGCCAATGCATTCCCATATTGTGCAGGGAAAGCACTGGTAATAAAGTCAGAGTTCTTGAGCATATTGGTGTTCAAGATGGTTACTGGCCCTCCTGTGGAACCCAGTGTACCAAAGTGATTGGGGTTGGGAATATCAATCCCATCCATACGCCAAAGCACACCTGTGGGTGAGTTTCCGCGGATCACAATATCATTACGCGCGTCATTGGTGCCACTCACGCCTGCAAAGTTTTGGGCCATGCGGCTAGGATCATTGCGGGTACCGGAATAACGTACGGCTTCATCCATACTCAACTGTCTTGCACTCACTACCGCTGCTTCATTCAAGGCTCGATTCTTTTGTTTGCCGCTGGTTACCACCACTTCTTTGAGCACACTAATCTTTTCTTTGAGTTTGATTTCTAGCACCACTTCTTTGGAAGATGTCACTTCTATATTGGCGCTGGTGGCGTTTTCGTATCCCACCAAAACAGTGCGAATATTTTGTCTTCCAATGGGAACACCCACTAGTTTAAAAACACCAAAGCTATCTGTATTACTGCTGATGGCTGGGTTGCTACCTTCAATGATTAGGGTGGCATTGCGTAATGGGTTACCAGATTGTTGGTCAATTACCAAACCCTTGATGGTTTGGGTAAGGGTGGCTTTCTGGGCCTGTGTAAAGCTAAGCCCTAGGAATAGGGCAGCTATTAAAATGATTGGTTGTTTCATGTTGAATATTTACAAAACAATGTTACAAGCGAGAAGTTTGCGCTACAATCAAAAAGGTGTGAGTTGCAGAAATTAGGGAATAAACCGGTATTTAGTAGCAATTATTCCTCATGCCCCAGCCGTTTTACTACTATTAAAAAATGATTTTATTACATGAGTTCCCGACCTTTAGAAGGAAATTGCAGCATAAATATTTTTAATATTATTTTATGAGACCCTACAAAGTATTGGCCCTAATCTTAGCCATTGTAACTACTGCTATTTATTGTAGCAGTCCCCAAACAAAAACAGAAACATTTAATGCGAGTGATACCGTCAAAGTGGTTTATCTAAATCAGGGTTGGTCTGCCGAAGAACGCGCTGAATACTATTGGGCTCCGCAAGGGTCAGCTTTATTGTCTTATGATATTTATCTGGCTTTAAAAGATCCGGAAACAAAGGCTTTGATCAATTCACCTGCCATCACCAATCAGTTTGGATTTTTGAGAGAGCCAGCTGGTCATCCCAAAAACCCTGATGAACTTCCTGTAGGTATTGCTAAGTCAGAAGTAAAGGACGGTCCTTTTAAAGGAGTCTATGCCGGTCTTACCTGTGCAGCTTGTCATACCAATCAAATTAATTATAACGGAACCAATATTCGCATTGATGGTGGCAATGCCAGCGCTATACAATTGGTACCTTGGTTAAAAAAACTATCTGGCGCTTTGGACCATGTTCAAAAAGATGAAAGCGCATTTAAAGAAATGGTAGCAGAGATTGGCAAGAAGTCAAAAGTAGACGAAGCAGATTTGCGCAAAAGATTGGATGAAGACGTTGCGATTGCTCAAAGTTGGATCAACAAGATTTTATTTTCAAAACAACAAAATGGTCCAGGTAGAGTTGACGCTTTTGGTGGTATTGCCAATGCGTTCTTAGGCATCCATACCGGTATATTTGATAATATTACCATTGATAGAGCACCAGTAAAACCTCCTTTTTTATGGAACGCTTCTCAGTCTGCTTGGGTAGAATGGAGTGGCGTTTCACCTAATCCATTTACGCGTAATTATAGTGAAGCATTGGGTGTATTTGCCAGATATGATTTAACACCCAAGGGCAATCCAGCTAATTATAATATATCTACTGTAGATGCCAGATGGATTGCACAGATAGAACAAATGTTGCGCAGGTTGGCACCACCACAATGGCCTCAAGAAGTCTTGGGTAAAATAGATACCGCTAAAGCTGCAAGGGGTGCCAAACTCTTTACCACCAATTGTTCTTCTTGCCATAGCACTTATCCGCATAGATGGAGTGAGCCAAGGGAACAAGGTAAACGCATGATTGAGAATGCACTAGTGCCACAAATTATTGTTGGTACTGATGATAATAACTTAAGAAGCATAGCTCTTGATACCAATGCCGTTGTTGCAACCAAACACTTGAAAAGCCTTTTTGGCGGTAAAGAGAAAGTAACACCAACTGAATTCTTTCAAGTAGTAGAAGGTGCAATGATGGCTAATTCCTTAAAGCAGGCTGGTTTTACTGCAGCAGAAACGCTGGATGCTTTTGGTTATCAATCCAATGAAAGACTAGCCAATGCAAAAGTGCCTTTTGGTAAGTATAAAGCCGCTCCGCGCGATGGCTCTTGGGCCATTGGTCCTTTCTTGCACAATGCATCTGTTCCTAATTTGTATGAGTTATTATCACCAGCAAAAGAAAGGTCTCAGACTTTTTATGTGAATAGCCAATTTGATCCAATTAAAGTGGGTATTAATACCAAGCAAACAACTGGATTTAAATTTGATACCAAATTAGAAGGTAACTCTAATGCAGGTCATAGTTTTGAAAACGCAAAAGGCCCTGGCGTAATTGGTAGATTATTTACCGAAGCTGAACGATACGACATTATTGAATTCTTAAAATCCATTCCTAACGAACCCGGACAAACTACCCCTTATGGTGGTCCTGCAAATCCTTTGTTGGCAAAGGATGATAAGACTTGGTTTAATTATAAGAATCCTTACTAGTTTATTTTTTTGATTGGGGTTGCCAGCCTGTAGAAAGCTGGTACCCCTTTGTTTTTGTAATCCGCTTAGGATCAGTACCGTCTGGGTTAATGGTATAAATCTGATAGTCTAAATCGCGGTCCGATGCAAAAGCTATACGTTTACCATCCGGGCTCCAACTAGGCGTTACTTCACCTCTAAAAACAGGAAATAATGCACCAGGAGAAAAAGGATGGGGATTACCCAAGCTATGGGTGATCTGCGTTTGATTAGACCCATCTGCATTCATGACAAAGAGTTGCGCAACACTATCAACCACTGCACTAAAGACCATCCGTTTGCCATCCGGACTCCAAGCCCTGCCTGCTTCATTATTCATCTTGGTAGTTAGTCTCTTAACATTTGAACCATCGGTATTCATCAAATAGATATCGTTATACTTAATGTGAACACTAGTATCATTGTCTCTATTACTAGCAAAAGCAATGCTTGTTCCATCGGGAGAATATTTACCACCATAGTTGGTTGTACCAGCGCCTGAAAAAGTTAACTGCGTTTGGTGCTCCCCATTGCTATCCATGGAAAAGATTTGATAAATGCCTGTGCGATTACTTTCAAACACTACTTTCTTACCATCGGGTGAGAAGGATGGAACCAAATCATAAGCCGTATCTGTAGTTAGGCGTTGTACATCAGAACCATCGGCCTTGGCCATATAAATATCATAGTTACCATTCACTGATCTACTAAAAACCAAATGGCTACCATCTGGGCTCCAACTGGAATGCGCGTCTAATTCTTTGGCGTGGGTAATCTGATGCTCGCCTGTTCCGTCTTCCATGATACCATGAATGCTATAGGTACTGTCTGCATTGGAGGTATAAGAGATAAAACCGTTTTTGATGGGATTGGTTTGGCAGGCAAAAAAACCAAGCATGGTTAAGTAAGCGGCAATTTGTTTCATGAGACAGTTTTTGCAAAACTACCAATAATCCTTTGCTGCTGCCCATTTGCTCGTATCAAAGATTCGGCAAACAATGTTGTTAAAACCCAAAGTTCATAAACATGGTAGCTTTCAAGATGCTGCTGTTTTTATACTGGGTGCCTGCTTGATTTTGTTGTAGAATATTCAAGTAGCCAAAAACCAGGTTATCGTGTTTGTTCAGGGCATAATTGAAACCTAGAAACAATCTGTTTTGATCAAACAGGTGATTGGAAAGGGTGGGTCCGTAATAGAAATAAATTTCTTCACCCAAGGCAAGCGAAAGGGTTTTTGGGGCAAAACCGTCTCTGCTCAAAGGCAATTGGTAAAACACATTGTAACGAAGTTTGTAATAATTGGTAAAACTGCCTGCTAAGGTGGAATCATTTAGCACATTGGCCTTCCATTTTTCTTCTAGCCTCACCCAATCCATGAGTTTGTGTTTTGGGCCATT
>CALRXZ020000174.1:0-6214 GCA_943372255.1 Chitinophaga pinensis | reverse complement strand
TGTAGGATAATCTCTTTCCAGGCAAATAGTAGGCTATGTTTAGGATCATAAATATGGGTAGGTTCACTCCCAGCTCCATTTAGTTCAATAATTGAAAATTTGTTGCCTTTACATAGATCTTCCCAATTATCATATCGCATGTCTATTCTACCAAAATAAAAATCTGGAATTTGCTTGCATAAACCATCTATGAAAGAGTTTAATTCTGCATTTATGCGAAAGCTATAATCCAAAAATTTTGCTCCTCTTGCATGATTGCCATAAGGGACTATTATTTCTATTTCGCCCTTTTTCAATATTTTTTCTAGTAAAGAGGGATTTTCTTTTGTAAGAAATGGAATTTGAAGAATATGTCTTGGATCTTCACTGAGTAGTTTTTTAATAGGATCACTACCGTTCCCAGTTATTGTAAGAAATTCTTTACCAACTATACCTGAAATAAAGCCCATTTTTTCTCCTGGATATCTTACATAGAATATTCCAACTTCTTTTTCAAGTGATATAAATTCTTGGATTAAAAAATCTAGCGAAGACCTTTTTGCGTATTCCTGTAAATCAGTAGTATTCAATATTTTTTTTACACCCATTCCTCTCATTCCAATATCCGGTTTGGCTATAAGTGGAAATGATAATGCCGATTCTAGAATACTTTCTTTGATATGTTTCCAGTTTGTTCCAGCTTTAATTAAAATTGTTTTTGGGTAAGTATTCTTAGGTAATTGGTCATAAATTTCTTTTTTACTTTCCATTAAAAATCCACCATTAGTTATTTTTGGGTTTGCCGTATTGATAAAAAATACGCTACCCGTTTTAATAGATTGAAATAACCAAAAGGGATAAATTGGACCATATAGCGCATGAAATGGCCAGTATTCCCAATGGAATAGTCTAATAAACAAAGGGTGGCTTTTAATTATTTTAAACATTGGATTTTGTTTGCATGGTAACTGGTTCTGTTTCCCAAAGTATTTCATGGAAATCCCTTTTTTTGAGATCTTGATAATCAATGCTAGTAATTGTTTCACTAATATTTAAACAGGTTATACTAACTGTTGATATGCCGTCTTCTCTTTCTAGTATAAAATTTTCTTTTTTATTCTCAAAGGGCTTTGATTGGTGTAGTTCCAAAACTGTTAGTCTGTTTATCTTATTGTGATTTAATTTTAACCATTTTTGAAAATAAATATTCCTTCTATTTCTTACTTCTTTGTCATATAAAGTACAACTACTCCAAATATGTGATTCAAAACTATTTAACTGGTTAATATACTTTTGGCTACCGTCCCATTTACATTCAAATAAGCCTGTATTTGTTTTTAATATCAAAGTAAAAGGTTCTATATTTTCTAAATCTATGGTTTGAAAGCCCAGTAAAAGATTCTTTTGTTTTACAATTGATAAAAAAACAATCCCTCTACTGTTTTTATATGGTGGTTTTGAAATATGTTTTTCAATGGCACCATTTAATAATACAGCTGCATTTCTATTATTTTTTAAAGCAATCCATGATCCACCAGCAGATCCGTCTATAGGGTACCAAATGCCATCAATTTTATAAGTACTATTATTTGCTAACTGAGCAATTGGTCTACTCTTGTGTTCATCCCTATTGGAGCAAATGATACATCCAGATTCAGTTGGAATATACGTTACTGTGCACATTGGCTTTTTTTGTATTTAAGTGTAGAAGCGGCTACTCCAAATGAATCAGGTAAATTCAAATTAGTTAGCTCTTTTAGGCCAATTCTAATTAAAGCCATGTGATGTACGCAATGTTCTAAATTGTATAGCAGTTCTCTATAATAATTGGTTTCTATGCTGCAATTCAAATCTTGATCTTGGTCTAATTGAAAAGAAAGAACTAATTTTTTGTCAGGAATCTGTATTGAATTAATTAGCATTCTAATTTCAACAATAGCTTTTTCCTTATTTGTTTCTAATACAATATCTCTTTGTCTTTTCTCATAGCAAATTAAACCATTTTCATATCCTGTTAAGAGCTCTTTGAAAAGCTCCATGATATGCCTACAATGTTGACCAATGGTAGCACCAGATAATTGCAAACAAGGTTGTTTGTATGCTAAGTCAGTTATATGTTCAATTGTTTCTGTTAACTGTAATAATGTATTTCTAATGGGATTTGTTACATCCATTTTTGTTTACTTTTTGATTGTGATTACGTTAAGTGTAACGCGCACTTGATCAGAAAGACTTATACTATTTGCACCAATTCTAAAATCAGATCTATTTATTTGAAACTCTCCCTGAAATTGATAGCCAGATATGGCAGGAGTTGCACTGAATTCAAAACTGATTTGACTTGCGAGCCCCCTAATATATAGCTCTCCTTCAAAAACATAATAACCATCATGCTCTGAACGTGAGATTCTGGTAGAAGTTAAGTATATAACCGGATATTTTTCTGTATAGAAGTAGTCTTTTTCTCTCAAATGCCTGTCACGTTTTTTATTTTTTGTATTAATGCTAGCTGCATCAATTGCCATTTCAAACCTTGCATTCCCAAGTTTGGAAGGATTAAATTGAATATTTCCTCTGATTCCCGTAAAATTTCCGTCTACCCAGAATCCAAAATTCTTGATATTAAAAGCTATTTCTGATCCTTTAACTACTGGTAAATAATTTTGAGTAAATGCACAATTACTTAGCAATAAGAATAGGAGAATAAAAAAAATACGGTTCATAGTTTATTGAATGTTAGCTGATCCAAAAAGGTGGTTGAACTGCTGACAATGCACCAATGCAAATTTGAAATCTTGAATGTTTACATTGCTATCAATGGTATATACTTGTGTTCCATTAATAGATTTCAACTTCCCCAAATCTATGAAATTTATGGGTTGAATTTCTTTTGAAAGATAAACGTGTAAGTCTGGGCCATTACTACTAGAAATATTTTCCAAAACAAGGCTTTTTTGATTACTTGAAATGGATAAATAGGCCTTTCCTGAAACAGATCCAAATGGACCGTTTTCAAATTTACCTTTCATATTAAAGCTACTTGTAGGATCAATATTTTCCATTAATGCTTCAGTTGGTGTAGCATTTTGTTTGGTACATGCGCTTCCCCCAA
This sequence comes from Chitinophaga pinensis, assembly GCA_943372255.1. Lineage (GTDB taxonomy): Bacteria > Bacteroidota > Bacteroidia > Chitinophagales > Chitinophagaceae > Sediminibacterium > Sediminibacterium pinensis_M. Next base: position 3,123 of record CALRXZ020000174.1, on the reverse strand, counting down.
AGCATAGTACTAAAAAACATAATTTAGCGATTTTCATAGTGATAATTTAAAATGAATAACTAACTCCTATTCCAAAATTGTTTGCTTTGTTTCTGAATCTACTTACTTGCGTTCCATCTGGTGCTATTTGATAAATGTTGTTAGTATGGTATTCCGTAAATAGAAATTGATAAACCAATCGGATGCCCCAACCATTTTTAAGTTGATAGTCAAGAAAGCCCTCTGAGTTTAAACTACCCTTATCTAAATCTCCGGTTAATAATAAGTTTACTGTTGTTGGTTTGGTTAAAGATTCCGTTTTTGTAATTCCATTTGAGGTTAAAATGGCACTAGAACTTCTACCTAGGCTGATACCAAAAAGGTCAATATTGAAACCGGCACTTAATTTTTTACTAATATGATATTTTATATTAGCTGTTGTATTTAATGCAAAAATCAGTGGTCTTTGAACTTGTAAAGTATCCCAATTTTCATATGACTGTCCAGCAAATACAATCAAAAAAGGTATTGTATTTGTTCTGGCAAGATTTGCTGGGGCTGTTGTATAATTAAGCTTATTTCCTATTACACTAGTAAGCCTAGCCCCAAGACCCAATTCAAGTCTTTGTTTTTTCCCAATTGACCAGTGATAACTATATCCCAATGAAAGAGATCCTTGATTTTCTCCAAAAGTTGTTGAGAATGCAATTTCCTTTTTATTTGCATTCTTAATGTTTTGTGCTATTAATAGGTTTCCTGAATTAAGTATCCCAATTACTGCCAATAGGAATTTAAATTTATTCCAATTCATTATGAAAACTGTTTTATCAAATTCAATAATTGCTTTTTATTTATCCAGGCAAGGACAGTTGAGGAAACAAATACTAGAATAGCATAGATAAAGAGCTGCCCACCATCATCCATCACCACAATTCCTAATTTTCCCAAATGCGAGAAAATTGCACCAGCCATTAACCCTACTGCAAGCATTGCACCCAGACCAGTAGTTGCTGGAATTAAAATTGCAATACTGGCAATTAACTCTAATACGCCTATACCTATTCTTCCATAGGGTTCAAGCCCCAAGCTGCTGAATATATATACCGATTCTGGTGCTGCACTGAATTTAAAGTAAAGTGTTTGTAGCATAATACCCGAAGCAACAATTTTTAATATCCAAATTCCTATTTGTTTCATATCTATTTATTAAAGAATGATCAATTTTTCGTCATGTTGGTTAGTGGAAAATCTTAGTCCAATTGGTATTGGCCTTTGTCATTAAATTTGTTTCATCCTTATTCCAATCTTTAAGCGTGTTATTAAAAAACTGGTTGTAAAACAAATAGAGTTTGCCATTAACAATTTTGAATGTCTCAGGGTCAACAGACACTTTTTCTCCCTTTGCCCCCATTGCATAAGCGCACCAGCCACCATATGCAGCTTCATATTTGGCCGGATTGGCCTTAAATGTTTCCTTATTTACTGCTGTTGAAAACCTATATAAAATCCCCATGTAAGCAACTGTCAAATCTTCCTTACCCTTGCTAGGTTTTTTTTGGGTAAAATAACTTACAGCGTCATAGCCTGAAAGTGCTAGTGAATTTTCGATGTTAAAATGCTGTTTTCGTATTGCATCTTGAGCAAATACGCTAGTTTGGATCAGGGTTAGCATTAGTAAAGAATAAATCAGCTTTTGCATGTTTGTTTTAAATGAATACGTAGCTGAAACGTATTCCTTACAGTTTTTCAATTTATTTTTCTGTTTTGTAGTGGTAATACTACAATAGAATGACAGTTTAAGTTATTTCAAAGCCTAGGCTATTGCCGTTGCTTTGTATTGTATTCCACTGGGGTATTAGCTTCTCCAGAGATACAAATACAAAGCACCCCTAAAGCCTAGATTATGACTAAACATTTCTACAGCAAGCGCTTTTACTTGACCAACAAATTACTTGCAATGGCTACATTGTTCCTTACAAGCTGTATACTTTATGCCTGTGCGGGCATAAGTTGGACCAGTGGCATTGCATCATGGCATATTCCATTTTGGGCTATTATGGCATCAATTTTCATTTTGGTCTCCATGTTTTATTTGTTATATCGTTTGAATAATGGGTTTAAAAGACTCAAGCAAGCAGAAGCAAGAAGCATTTTAAGTGAGGAGAAATATAGAAATATTATAGACAATGTTTCTTCAGTAGTATTTACAACAAACGAAACTGGCTATTTTAGTTTTAGTAGCAAGCGCTCATATCAATTAACCGGATACCAACCAGATGAAATTTTGGGAATGCATTTTGCTGCCATGGTAGATCCGGAATGGAAAGAAAGAGTTTTCAATAATTATTTCCAACAATGGAAAAATGGGATAACTGAAACTGTTTTTGAGTTTCCCATCATCACAAAGAGTGGATATAGAAAATGGGTGGAACAATGTGCCGTATTAATGCTGGAAAATAATAAGCCAATTGGTTTTCATTGTATTGTTAGGGATATTTCTGACAAAAAGTTGATTCAGGCAGAACTAGAAGAATCAGAACAAAATAGAAAACAGCAACAATTTCAATTGCAATCTATTTTGGAGCATACTACATCTATTATTTATATAAAAGATTTACAAGGAAAGTATTTGGTTGCAAACAAACGTTTTTTGGAAGTATTACAAGTACGTAATGAACAAGTAATTGGTTTTGATGACTATAATTTTAGCAAAAAAGATCAAGCTGACTATTTTGCAAGTTTAGATCAGGAAGTGATAAAAACCAGAAAACCAATTGAAGTGGAACAAGTGATAGCTGGTAAAGATGGACCAATCAATTTATTATTGGTTAAGTTTCCCCTTTTTGATCAACACAATAATATATTTGGTATTAGTGGCATTGCAACAGATATTTCTGAACGTACCCAATATCAAAAAGAACTAATTGCTGCTAGGCAATCTGCTGAGCATGCCAAGATGCTACAAGAGCAATTCCTGGCTAATATGAGTCATGAAATTAGGACTCCCATGAATGGTATACAAGGTATGACCAATCTATTATTAGAAACAGTTTTAGATGGGCAACAAAAAAAGTATGCCACCATTATCAAACGTTCCGTAAACAATTTATTGGTAATCATTAATGATATTCTTGATTTTTCTAA
>CALRXZ020000173.1:0-6401 GCA_943372255.1 Chitinophaga pinensis | reverse complement strand
GACCGAACGTTTTGTTTGGCAGAATTATATCAACTACAATAAGTCTTTTGGTTCACACAATTTCTTTGTAACCGTAGGTCAAGAAGCTCAGTCTGATCAGTCAAAAAATATGTTTGCACAAGGAAGAACTATTTCTGATTTATTCTTTTTACAAAATAATTTCATCTCCAATACTGCTGGAGTTCAAGAAGGCGGCGGTGGATTTAGTAAGTCTGGATTCCAGTCTTATTTTGGAAGGATTAACTATGACTTTGCCAGTAAGTATTTCTTACAAGCATCTGTACGTAGAGATGGATTAAGCTCTTTGGCTCCGGAATCTAGATTTGGTATTTTCCCCGGATTCTCTGCAGGTTGGAGGATTTCTGAAGAAAAATTCTGGTCTAATAGTGCTGGTTTAAGCAAATGGTTAAGCGATGTGAAACTAAAAGGTTCTTATGCAATAGTGGGTAATCCATTGACTGGGTTCCCTTATTTGAGTACCTTCTCCGCTGCTAACTATGGAAATATTAGCGGTTTAGCGCCAAACTTAATTGGTAACCGTTCATTACAATGGGAGACTTCTAAGAAATTTGACCTAGGTCTTGAAATGTCTATTTTGAATGGTAGGTTCAATATTGGATTTGATTGGTTCTTAAACGATATTGATAATTTAGTATTGGGTGTTCCAACACCTCCAACTGCTGGTATTCCTAATAACAGTATTTCTCAGAATATTGGTACCGCTGAAAACAGGGGTATTGAGTTAACCATTGGTGGAGATATTATCCGTAACAAGGATTTCAACTGGAATGTAAGCTTCAACTATACCAATGTTCAAAATCAGATTAAGTCTCTGTATACCATTGGTGGAACACCTGTGTTAACGATACCTGCTAATTATAATAATATAGAAGTGGGTCAATCATTAAATTATCTCTATGGTTATAGATATGCAGGTGTAAATACCGCTAATGGTAACCCTATGTATTTCAATAATAATGACCAGTTGGTTCAACATAATATTGCAAACGGTGCATATTATATTGCTACCAGTAAGAATGATCCTACACTGGGTACTCAAACCTCATTGGGTCTGGCAGATAGACGCAATCTTGGTTTGAGCTTGCCAACTTTCTTTGGAGGCTTCTCTAATAGTTTGCGTTACAAACAATTTGGTTTGGAATTTTTGATTCGTTATTCTGGAGGAAACAAAGTGATGAATATTACGCGTCAAGAAGCATTGTTAAGCCAAAACTTCCACAACAATGGTGTTGAAATTTTGAATCGTTGGACCACACCTGGTCAGGTAACCAATGTACCTCGTTTGGTGCAAGGTCAGAGCAATAATATCAATCAAAACGGTTTAGCTATTTCTAGATTTGTTGAATCAGGCGATTTTGTTCGTTTACAAAACGTAACATTCAGTTATAGTATTGATAGCAAGCGTTTGTTGGATCATACCAATGGTTATGTGAAGTCTATGCGTTTCTTTGTTCAAGGACAGAACCTGGCCCTATGGACTAAATATTCTGGATTGGATCCAGAGAATGCCTCACAAGGAGGACTGGATAACGCTGTTTCTCCTCAACCTAGAACACTTTCATTTGGTCTAAACGTAGGATTCTAAATAATACATAAACATTAAAACAATTAAAATGAGATTCAATAAATTTTTTACAGCTACTGCAGTTTCAGTCTTGGTACTGGCTGCTACAGGTTGCGAAAAGGTTCTGAATGAAGCTCCTTATACTGCCTTTACAGATGAGAGTGTATTTACCACTCCAGAAAGGGCTTTATTAGCGCTCAATGGCGTATACGATGCTGGTCAAACTGGTAGCACCACATTGGCTGGTCGTGGTTATCCATTTGGAGCAGCAACCGTTGAACAAGGTGAGTGCCGTGGAGAAGACATGGTTAACCTTGCAGCTTTTTATCAGATCACTTATCAGGGTACCTATACACCAACTACGGCTAATAATCAGGCCATGTGGGATAATACCTATAACATGATCAACAAAGCCAATATTGCTATTGATGGCTTTAAGAAAGTTGGTGCTTCTGGAATTATTTCTGCAACATTAGCTACGCAATATGAAGCAGAGTGCCGATTCTTAAGAGCCTTGGGTACACACGAATTATTGGTACACTATGCGCGTCCTTTCTTAGATGGTAATGGTGCTGCTCTTGGTGTTCCTTACAGAGAAAATGCCATTACTGGTAGTGCCAGTTTGGACAAATTGAAAACTGAACCTAGGCCAACTGTTGCTTATGATTATAGTAGAATTATCAATGACCTAAATTTTGCTGAAGCAAACTTGCCAAACACTAACGGCGTGTTGCGTGCTTCTAAAACTGCAGCTATTGCATTGAAGCAAAGGATTTATATGCATATGGGTCAATGGGATAATGCCAAAACCGAAGGAGCAAAATTAATTCCTGCAACCATTACACCATTAACACCTACAGCTACTACTAGTGTCATTGGTGGTAATAGTTTATTGGCTAATCCTGCAGCTGCTTTTGGTATACCAGGCGGGAATAGCGTAAGTGTTGAAAATATTTTCTCTTTCAAAAACGATCCTTTGGATAATGGTAGTGTAAATGGTGCCATGGCTCAAATGCTGGGTTCTGCTGATCTTGGCGGTCGTGGACTGGTATCCATTTCTCCAACTATTTGGAATAATGCAGGCTGGTTGGGTTCAGATACCAGAAGAAGTAACTTATACCGTATGGGTGGTACTTCAAATGGTACCAGTGCTGCAGGTATGGCTATCATGACAACCAAATACACAGACTATGTAAACAGAGGAGACAATTGCCCTATTATACGTTTTGCAGAAGTATTATTAAACCAAGCAGAGATTGAAGCAAGACTTTCACCTTCAGCAGTTTCGCAAAGAGCTATTGATTTGTTGAATATGGTTCGCAACCGTGCTAGTGCTGCACCTGCAACTACTCAATATACAGCTGCTAGTTTTGCTGATGCTACTGCTTTAGTAGCCGCCATTTTACTAGAACGCAGAATTGAGTTCTTAGCAGAAGGTAGACGCTGGCCCGATATTCATAGAACAGCGGCGGATCCTATTGCTTCTTTAAGAGCACCAGGCATTCCAGCCAAATTGGCAAATGGTACCAGTGGTAGTGCTTTGTACGGCATTGGTGTTCCAGTAACATTGGGTCAACCAGGTATCCCTTATAGTGATTTCCGTTTTATCTGGCCTATTCCAATTGGAGAGGTTACTCAAAATCCAATCATTGTTCAAAATCCAGGCTATTAATTTTCAAAAAACTAAAGCATGAAAAAACAAATTTTCAATAAAGCTGGTCTATTTGCCTTGCTGTTTTGGGCAATGGCCACCTTGAATTCCTGTTCAAAGGAATTACCAGTTGCAGAAGCAGACCCCACTCCATCTGCAATGGTAGCGGTGCATAATTTTGCACTCTTGGTACCGTCTAATCTTACCGTGATGTTGAACAATGCCAATCTATCAGTATTGGGTGCACCAGCATCAATAGCATATGGTGGAAACTTATCAGGACCTTATGCAGGTGTTAATCCAGGGGCAACAACCATTGGTTTAAGAACACTTACAGGTACGGCCAATTTGGTAACTAAATCTGCCACATTAGTTGCATCAAGTGCTACTTCTGTATTTGCTTATGATACTTTAACAGCAGCTGGAACCATTAAGGCCCTTGCCCTAAACAATAATATGACTGCTCCGGCAGCGGGTACCGCCAATCTGCGTTTCTTGAATCTATCTCCTACCAGCGCTGTATTAAGTGCAATGTTGACAAGAACAGCAGACGGATTTGGGGTTGCTACAACAGGTTCAACTACTTTTGGCAATATTGCTTATGTGGGAAATACTACTCCAAACGAAACCACATTATCCAATTTTACCAATATTCCAGTTGGAACTTATACTTTGGTATTAGCTGCTGGAACAACACCAGTATTTAATAATACCATCACCATCAGAGAGGGTAAAGCTTATTCATTGGTGGCTCGTGGTTATGCTGCAGGAAGACCAGGTACAACGGCTGCACAAGCCCTTGGTGCTTCATTGATATTGCACAATCCATAATTGTCACTTTAATAGTTGGAAAAGAGGCTGTCTTTAGAAGACAGCCTCTTTTTTTGTTCAATCTAGCCAAGATTGTATTTGCCGTTTGTCATATACCTGTAATTTTTCTGAATTAGTAAACCGCAGAAACCCTTATTGGGCTAGATTCGCACCTCGTTTAAGCAAAAATTAACAAAAAAGCCGCAGTTTTTTGCGCCTTAGTGCTGTAATGGAGGGTGAATAAAAATAATAAATGTTTTTTTAATGTTTAAAATAGCTTTTATAAAGCTTTTAGGTATTAATAATAACACTTGTTCGTTTTAATTAACTTTTTTGCAGCTTAAGCCAACAATCAGGTGTCTATATTGTTATGAATTTGTTATTTAACAATCGCCCCCAAAAACAAAAAACTAAACTATGAGAAGAGTACTCACGATGTTCCTATGCATGGTGTTGGCCTATTCTTCCGTTTTGGCCCAAAATAGGACCATTACCGGAAAGGTAGCTGACGAAACCGGCAAATTGTTGGAAGGCGCGTCTGTTCAGGCGAAAGGCTCCAAAACTGCTGTATTAACAAAAGCAGATGGATCTTTCTCTATTCAGGTAGCCCAGAATGTGAAATCCATTATTGTATCCTATGTAGGGTCAGATGCTATGGAAATTTCTTTAAACGGTGAATCAGTTTATGCTGTTTCATTGAAAAAGAAAGTAGATCCATTAGAAGAAGTAGTAGTAACAGGTTATCAAGCCCGTAAGAAAAGGGATGAAGCTGGTGCGATTTCTTCTATCAAAGCAGCTCAAATTGAAAATTTACCAAACGCTTCTTTGGATAAAGCCCTGCAAGGTAAAGCTGCGGGTGTATTGGTTCAAGCTACCAATGGTTTACCAGGTGGAGCCATCAACGTGCGTATCCGTGGTCAGGGATCATACCTAGCTGGTAATGATCCTTTATACATTGTGGATGGTGTTCAAATTAACACTCGTTCTGATGGTAACTTTACCCAGAACAACCCTTTGGCTTTCTTAAACCCAGACGATATTGAAACCATTGATATCCTAAAAGATGCGGCTTCTGCTGCTATCTATGGTTCAAACGCTTCTAATGGTGTTGTGATCATCACTACCAAAAAAGGTAAAGCGGGAAAAACCAAGTTTAATGCTAACGTATACATGGGTTCTGTGCAATTGATGAAGAAACTGGAAATGTCTAATTCTCAGGAGTATTTCCGTATGAGGGCAGAAGCTTATGGTAATAGTAATAACCTTCCTTGGGATAATGTTGCGGTGTTGCAAACTGTTTTGAATGAATTACGTGTGCCCAATGCGGCTACCCTAACTCAAGCACAAGCTTTGGCAGCAGGAGCAGCACTTCAAACATATGATTGGCAAGACGCTGCATTTAGAACAGGTTCTATTCAGAACTATGAATTAAGCGCAAGCGGTGGTAATGAAAAAACTACTTTCCGTGTGGCTGGTAACTATTCTTTTCAGGAAGCCAATGTTACCAAGGCCGATTTTAAACGTGCTGGTATTCGTTTTGATTTACAGAACAAAGCCACTGACCGTTTAACTATAGGTACTAGTGTAAACTTGAGTACGTTTATGCAGAATAACCCATTTGCAACCAGTGGTTCATTCTTAGGTAGCCCTGCATTCTCTGCATCTGGTATTATTCCAGTGAATCCAATTTATAATCCTGATGGAACTTATTATGGTGTTCAAGGTCAAACTCCTGCCAACTTGATTGGTACATTGAACCAGAACATCATTCAAGTAAATGACTACAATAGTGGTTATCAACGTACCAACCAGATTATTGGTAATATCACTTTGGACTATAAAATCAACAACTGGTTAACCTTTAAAACCTTGGTAGGTATGGATTATCGTCTAACCCAAGGTAAAAACGTACGTGATGCAAGAACTGCAGATGGTTTTAACTTAAAGGGTAACGTAAACGTTCAAAGTAACTGGAATACCAATATCAACACCTACCAAACTTTGAACTTCAACAAAACCTTTGGTACCAAACACCGTTTGGATGGTATTTTAGGTTTTGAATATAGAAGAGAAAACAATGAAAGTATTACTGCTAACGGACAGAATTTCCCAACTTATCAGTTTACTTCTTTGAATAATGCCGCAACCCCAGTTTCTGTGGGTGAATTCTTTTCTGGATTCCGTAGAAATGGTTTCTTTGGTAAAGTAAACTATGGTTTTGATAGAAAATACTTAGTAGCTTTTACTTTACGTCGTGATGGTTCTTCTAGATTTGGTTCTGATAACCAATACGGAACTTTCTGGGGAATTTCTGGTGCATGGAATATTGACCAAGAAGCTTTCTTGAAAAATTCT
>CALRXZ020000172.1:0-6481 GCA_943372255.1 Chitinophaga pinensis | reverse complement strand
CGATTAATCGGGGTCTTTTTGCAAGTATTATACAAAAATTATTGTTGTACTTTAAATTCAACCCTCCTATTGGCTTTTCTGCCATCTAAGGTTTTGTTATCAGCAACAGGTTTTTTGCTACCAAATCCAACTACGGTTAAACGATCTTTTTCAATTCCTTTTGACACAATGTAATTCTTCACTGAAGTAGCTCGTTTTACTGACAATGGATCATTAATCTTATCAGTTCCAGTGCTGGAAGCATGTCCTTCAATTGACAATTTCAATGAAGGGTTATCTTTCAGAATTACTACGCCTTTGTCTAATTCTTTTTTAGAAGGAGTAGTAAGGTTGGCACTGTTCAAAGCAAACTTAATATCCTTAGGATCAAAGTTCAAAGCAGGACAACCGTTGTTTTCACGAATTCCTTTTACATTAGGGCATTTATCTTCTTCGTCATTAATACCGTCACCATCTGTATCTGGAATTGGACATCCTTGGTAACGAGCTAACCCGGGAACAGTTGGGCATTTGTCTTCTTCATCATTGATACCATCTTTATCAGTATCAGGAATTGGACAACCATCATACTTAGCCAATCCTTTTACAGTTGGGCATTTATCATTGTCATCATTGATTCCGTCACCATCAGTATCAGGTACAGGGCATCCTTGGTATTTAGCAACACCTGGTACAGTTGGACATTTATCTACATTGTCAAAAATACCATCACCATCAGTATCAACTGGAGCTGGAGGAGGAGGTGGTGGTGGAGCAACTACTACTGGTTCTGGTTTACGATCTTTCAAAGGTGCAGAGAAACCAATGCTGTAGTTGATATGTCTTGTAGACAAAGCAGAAACCTCAGAACGATAGTTAAACTGTGTATTTAAAAAAGAACCTTCTCCTAATTTAAATTGAAGACCACCACCAAATGGAACGTATGCAGCAAAATAAGTACCACCATACATAGATGCACCTAATCCAACATTCAGGTAAGGAACCATAAAATATTTGTCAGTTAATAATTTAATATTAACACCAGCATCAGCTTCCAAAAGGAATTTGCTTGATCCTGTTCCAGAAATTCCAGAAACACTTCTAAAAGGATAGTTGACAAAAGTACCACCAAGGGTAGTTGAGAAATCAATATGATCTGTCAAACCTTGCATGAATTGCAAACTAAGTCCAGCTTGCATTTCATTCATTTTTGCCCAATTCTTATTGTTCATTGCTGCAGAAAGTGAACCACTGGCAATAGTTGCAGGTGTTTTAAAATCTTGTAAAAAGAAGTTAACACCTAAGGTTGGCAATTTCTTGTATTTGTCTGACTGTGCAAAACTCATTGCAGAGATACACAACAGAACAGTTACTAATAAAAGTTTCTTCATAAACAGTTTTAATTATCTAGCAAAAATACAGGCTTGGATTCATTTTATAAAATATTATAAAACTGTTAATTCTACACCATTAATCAACAGTTTTGGCAGGAACAATTTCTAAATGAACCTTGGTTAGCCCTTTTTTCATAAAATCCAATTCAGCAGCAGCTGCCCTACTCAAATCAATCACCCTTCCTTTTTTGGCCATTCTAGGATGCATTCGGTCATTGATTCTTACTATAACCGTATTCCCATTGCTCAAATTAGTGACCCTAACCCATGAATTTAATTTCACATGGTTACTGGCACCTGTGAACTTGCTATTTTTAAAAATTTCCCCGGTAGCTGTTTTAGTTCCATCTAAGTTTTTACTGTAAAAACTAGCAATTCCCTTGATTTTCTTACTTGATTCAAGTGATTTTGACGGAATATTGATAGAATCTGCCCATTTTGGATTACCCAAATGAAGCGTATCCACTGAAAAGATCATGGTATCGATTGTTTGATTGTTTCTAATGGTATTAGATTGAGCAGCAGATCTAATACCCGAACAACAAACTAATATGGCTATTAAGTAAAACTTCATTGTATCATTTTATGCTCTCCTCTGTTAGTAATATACCAAAAAAAATAAAACTACTAGAATGAGAACAGCCACAGTTAGCCAAACACCATGCCAAAAAACCTGATTTGTAGAAAAAAATACTAAAAATTCAATCAATTAATTGATTTTCAATTTATTAAGAATAATATAAATCATCATTTAAATTACATAATACTTCTACCCCTCAACTAACTAGTTTTTTCAACTAGAAAACTAACTTTGCTCTGTGAAGATCCAATTTAAATCCACTCTATTTTTTTGCCTTTTCCTAATTGGGACTTTAGGTGCTAAAGGGCAGTTCTGCACCATTCTTGGTCAAAATCCAACAACGGCATTTCCGGTTTGTGGCAAAACCGTTTTTCAACAAAATTCTGTAGCAATTTGTGGTACTAGAACCCTTCCTACATTGTGCAATGACAATACTACTTATACTGATAAAAATCCTTATTGGTATAAATTCACTTGTTATACTGCTGGCAAACTTGGCTTTTTGATTACCCCAAAGGACCTTACAGACGATTATGACTGGCAACTTTTTGACGTAACTGGAGTAGATGAAATGGATGTTTATACCAATAAATCCCTTATCATTTCCGCCAATTGGTCTGGATCAAGTGGAACTACAGGTGCATCTAGCAGTGGAAAGAATCCTTTTGAATGTTCTTCTGATCCTGCTTGGAATATTCCCACTTTTAGTACCATGCCGGATTTAATTGCTGGTCATAACTACTTATTATTGGTTAGCCATTATACCAATACCCAAAGCGGATATACCCTATCATTTCAAGGCGGATCGGCAAGCATTATCAATCCAGTTGTACCAACTATTCAAAATGCTTATGCTGTTTGTGATGGCACTGAAATGGTGATTACGTTAAACAAAAAAATGAAATGCAGCAGTTTAGTAGCAGATGGATCGGACTTTTCAGTTACTGGTCCTTTTGCCAATGCATTTAATAATGCAGTTGGAAAAGGCTGTAATTTCTCTTTTGATTTTGACACGGTAATGCTAAAACTAAACAACATATTGTCTCCAGGACTATATAGTGTTACTACCAAAAATGGTATTGATGGCAATACTCTAATTGACAATTGTGATAACCTGCTAGCTGTTGGCTTGAAAAAAGATTTGCTTTTTACCGCATCTGTGCCAACTCCCATGGACAGTATTAGCCCTGTGATTTGTATACAAGACAGTTTACACCTCATTTTTAATAAACCCATGAATTGCGCAAGTATAGCCCCTGATGGATCTGATTTTAGTATTATCGGGCCATCAAATGTGCAAATAAAATCAGCTATTGGTCAATGCAATAATGGAATTAGTACAACTATTCATTTGTTGCTACAAAAACCCATTAAGACCAATGGCGTATATACTTTAAAACTTGGTAATGGAACTGACGGTAATAGCTTGATAGATGAATGCGGTCAGATTACAGCTGCGGGTTCAAGTTTAAATTTTTCTATTAAAAACGTAGTCACTGCAGATTTCAATGCCAATATCAAAGCAGGATGCAAAAAAGATACCATTATCTTAACTCATAATGGTAATAATGCCGCCAATACCTGGAAATGGCAATTAGACAATGGCTTGTTTAGTAGTTTACAAAACCCATTGCTTACTACCAATGTTTTTGGAAAAACAAGGATTTTTTTAGAAACTGGAAATGGTATTTGTAAAGACAGCACAAGCATAGAACTTGACCTTCCAGATTGGACTTTAAAAGCTGCTATTAATATGCCTGATACGGTTTGTGCAAAAGATACAGTACAAATCCTAGACGCAAGTACGGCAAATGCAAATACTTGGAAATGGGATTTGGGGAATGGACTATCCAGCACAATACAAAATCCACCTACTACTAGTTATATTCCAAGTGGAAGACAAAACCAATTTTTTGTTCGATTACAAATAGGTAATGCATTCAATTGTACAGATACGATAACCAAAAAAATATTTGTCTTATCCAATTGTTACATTGATATTCCAAGTGGATTCACTCCAAATGGAGATGGCCTCAATGATTTCCTATATCCTTTAAATGCTTTTAAAGCGGTTGACCTGATTTTTAGAATATATAATAGATTTGGTCAAGTTATTTTTGAAACAAGGGATTGGAAAAAGAAATGGGATGGTAGGATTAATGGAATGCTTCAACCAAGTGGCACTTATGTTTATTTCTTAGAATACACCCACAAGGATACAGGCAAAAGACAAATACTCAAAGGCACTACCATTCTAATTAGATAGCTTGTTTTAATTGATCTGCTACAAAAATGCTGGATGCGGTCTTTTTACCAAGACATAACTGTTGACTATTGCTAAAATCTACTTTGCTTTTATAAGTCTTTACAAAAAAAGTAGTCAACCAAAATTGTTTATTGAATAAAAATTTTGGATTATTCACCAAAAAATCTGGCATCAAATGGTGCCATTTGTACCCCAGCATTGTAAAATAGTTTTTACATTCAACTTCAAACCCTAATTCCTCAGCAGCAGCTAAAACAGCGTCTCGTTGGCACCTAGAATGTGAAAAAGGTTTTATAATTCTATTTTGATATCCATACAAAAAAAGATGATCTTTTACTTGTTTATAATTTTGATATCTAGATCTTGCATCACATTGAGGAAAAATAGGAGGAAACACCAAACAAAACAACAAAAACCACCTAAAAAAGGGATTACCTTCTTGGGCCCAGGCAATTAAATGGAACTGCTTAAAAAAAGCAACAATTAATACAATTTCGGCAATGGTCATTAAATGTAACAAATAACCTAACTTATAATAGGTAATAATGAATGGCCGCTGATTTATCCCCCCTTCTATCATGAGAATAAATATATAAAAATCCATTGAATATGAAACTTAGTAAAATCTAACTATTTTACTCCAGCCAATAAATCAGCACTTGTAAAACCTAAAGGCAGTAAATCATGTGCTTTTGGCACTTCATATACAGCTCCTGTTTCACCTGCTAATAGTAATCGAATACCTTGCTGAGTCTTTATTTCAAACTCTAATAAACTTTGTCTACAAATACCACAGGGACTTATGGGATTATCACTTTTTCCCATTTCATTTTTGTAACTAATGGCCATTTCCAATATGGGAGTATTTGGATAAAGTGAAGATGCCACTGACAATAAAACCCTTTCCGCACAGATACCTACTGGAAAACTTGCATTCTCTTGGTTGCTTCCTTTTAAAATGATACCATTTTCTAATCTAGCAGCCGCTCCAACTCTAAATTTTGAATAGGGAGCATATGCTAAGCTAGTAGCGGATTTGGCGGCATTAATCAATTCTTGATCAGCAGCACTCAATTCTTGGATGGATTCAAATGCTGTGTAGGTAAAATGCTGTACCATCTTTTTCATAAACCTATATTTAGACAAAAAGTCCCCATAGCAATAACTATGAGGACCCCCTAACGGCTATTAAAGATAGTCTATTTGATACTATTGAACAAGCGTTTCCATCTGGGGCCATTTTCATAGCTAAACCAGATTAAAGAGGCTTTACCAACTATATGGGTCTCTGGAACAAAGCCCCAATACCTGCTATCCTGACTACGATGTCTATTGTCTCCCATCATCCAATAGTAATTATAGATTGGGATATATTGGTTAGTTGTCTTACCATTGATAATGAATTTTCCATTAGACTCTTCTAATGTATTGTGTTCATAATCTGCAATTAACCTACGATACAGAGCAATGTTTTGCGTTGTAAGCGTAATGGTTTCACCCTTCTTTGGTATTTTAATAGGACCAAAATTGTCAAGTGTATAAGGAAAGTTCACGTCGTCATAAGGAAAATATCCACCTACATAACCATTGGAATACAAACCAATTGACTTGATATTGGGTTGCTGTTTTAACTTGGCCATTTCTAATGGTGTCATATTAAAAACAAAGGTATTGGGTTTGTTTTCATAAGGGATTATTTGTCCCTTGGTATCTTCCACATTTACCCCAAGTTCGTCTTTTAAAAACTCTTCTGAAAATGGGGTTCCATTTGTTTCAACCACATATTCTGTTTGAGATGCACCTGGCAAATAAGCAGGTTGACCATTGATAAATAATTGGGCGTCTTTTAATTGCAAAACATCCCCGGCTTCAGCAACACAGCGTTTGATATAATTATCTGTTTTATCCATGGGATGAACCAAGATGGGGAACTGGGCATTCAATGCCTCTCTATCACCCTTAAACTGCGTGCGAAGCACATCGTAATAAGGTTGTTTACTTCCATACTCAGGAAGGTTGATAATGGTGTCCCCAGCAGGGAAATTAAACACCACCACATCATTCCTTTTTACGGGAGTAAATGCAGGCAATCTTTTATAAGGAATCTGAATCCATTTAAGATAAGAAGGGGTTGTAATTGACCCAGGCATGGTATTGTGCACAAAAGGAAAAGACAAAGGCGTTTGAGGAATCCTAGGACCATAACTCATTTTGTTGACAAACAAAAAGTCATTTACAAGAAGGGTTTTCTCCATACTTTCT
>CALRXZ020000171.1:0-6545 GCA_943372255.1 Chitinophaga pinensis | reverse complement strand
TATTGCCGCCAGAAAAGGAAGTCCTTTGGTGATAGGCATTGGTAAAGGCGAACATTTCTTGGCTAGTGATGCATCTCCCATTATTGAATATACAAAGGAAGTAGTCTATGTAAATGACTATGAAATTGCCATTGTTAGACCGGACGAATTGATCTTGAAAAATTTAGGTAATGAAAAACAAACCCCGTTCATTACCAAATTGGATATGGAATTAGCCGCTATTGAAAAAGGTGGTTATGACCATTTCATGTTAAAAGAAATACACGAACAACCCGATACTATTTTTGACTGTTTGCGTGGCCGCTTACAACCTGAAAATGGCATGATTGTTATGGGAGGCGTAGAGAACCATATAGACGCTTTAAAAAATGCCAATCGTATTCTCATTGTGGCATGTGGTACTAGCTGGCATGCTGGATTATTAGCTGAATACCAAATTGAAGAATTGTGTCGCATTCCAGTAGAGGTAGAATATGCTTCTGAATTTAGGTATCGTAATCCCGTAATTCATCCAGGCGATGTAATTATTGCCATTTCTCAAAGTGGCGAAACCGCAGATACCTTAGTAGCTTTAGAAAGTGCCAAGGCAAAAGGTGCTTTTATCTTTGGTGTTGTAAACGTAGTAGGAAGCAGTATTGCTAGGTTAAGCCATGCTGGTGCATATTCTCACGCAGGTCCAGAAATTGGGGTTGCTAGTACCAAGGCTTTTACTGGTCAATTAGCAGTTTTAGCCATGATGGCATTAAAAATTGGATATGCCAAAGGAACCATTACCAAGGAAAGGTATTTACACTTGATGTTGGAATTACAAGCTGTACCAGAAAAGGTAAGAGAAATTCTAAGTGACACTAGTAATATTCAACGCATTGCTGAGAAATACAAAGACGCCAGAGACTTTTTATTCCTAGGCCGTGGATACAATTTCCCCATTGCCTTAGAAGGTGCATTAAAACTAAAAGAGATTTCCTATATACACGCAGAAGGCTATCCTGCTGCAGAAATGAAACATGGTCCTATTGCACTCGTAGATAAAGATTTGCCAGTAGTTTTTGTGGCAACCAAAGATTCTTATTATGAGAAAATTGTTTCCAATGTACAGGAGATTAAAGCTAGAAGTGGTATGGTCATTGCCGTTGCAACCGTTGGTGATGAGATTATTCCAAGCATGGCCGATGATACCATGTATGTACCTGATGCGGATGAATTAATTGCACCTTTATTAAGTGTGATTCCAATGCAATTACTAAGTTATTATGTTGGTCTTGCCAAGGGATTAGATGTAGACAAGCCGCGTAATCTAGCCAAGAGTGTAACTGTAGAATAATTTATTCACCCCTCCCCAAAAGCCATTTGAATGTCCAAAAATATCATTTCAAAAACCGCTTTAAATTCTTTGGGGTATGGATTTATCCGAGCGCCTTATCTTCCAAAAGGAAAGGATGAATACTACCTACGCAATATTCAAAATAGGAATGGTATTAATTACCGCCATTTGGATGCGTATGAAATTGAAGTATTGGTTAGGAACCGCAATACCAGCGATGACTGGAATAAATTATTGGTTTCCGATGCATTTAACCCAGAACTGGTTAAAAACTGTAAGTTTTATGGTCTGGTTAGGATTGGAAAGCTAGAACCACTTTGTTTGGGTTTTAGTGATTTAAAAGTACCTGTGGGATTGTATAACTCTACTATTATCAGTTGTGATTTTGGTGACAATGTTGTGATTGATGGCGTTCACTATTTAGCTCATTATATTATTGGTTCTGAAGTAATCATTACGAATGTGGATGAAATGGTCACCACCAACCATAGCAAATTTGGAAATGGGATTTTAAAGGAAGGTGAAGAGGAAGATGTACGCATTTGGATGGAAATTTGTAATGAGAATACGGGTAGAAAGGTTTTACCTTTTGTAGGTATGTTACCGGGTGATGCTTATCTCTGGAGCAAGTATAAAGATGATGATATACTTCAAGAAAAATTCAAGCAACTAACTGCCAAACAATTCAAGCCACATAGAGGCTATTATGGTAAAATTGGTGACCGTACGGTAATTAAAAATACCAAGATTCTCAAAGACGTTTGGATTGGCTCTGATGCCTATATTAAGGGGGCTAATAAGTTGAAAAACTTAACCATTAATTCTGGTGAAGAAGGAAGAACCCAAATTGGAGAAGGCTGTGAAATTGTAAATGGCATTATTGGTTACGGATGTAGATTGTTTTATGGCATAAAAGCGGTACGATTTGTGATGGCTGATCATTCACAACTCAAATATGGTGCACGTTTGATCAACTCTTATTTGGGACCCAATGCTACCATCTCTTGTTGTGAAGTATTAAATTCACTCATATTCCCAGCACACGAACAACATCATAACAATAGTTTTCTTTGTGCAGCAGTGGTGATGGGGCAAAGTAATATTGCAGCCGGAGCAACCATTGGTTCAAACCACAATAGCAGGGGTGCAGACGGTGAAGTGATTTTGGGAAGAGGTTTTTGGCCGGGACTCTGTGTGAGCCTGAAACACAATTCTAAATTTGCCAGTTTCACCATTTTATCTAAAGGAGATTATCCTGCCGAATTAAATGTACAGGTTCCATTCTCATTGGTTAGTAATGATGTAAGTAAGGACCAGCTGGTAGTAATGCCTGGATATTGGTTCATATACAATATGTATGCACTTGCAAGAAATGCTTGGAAATATATTGACCGTGACAAGCGCATTGAAAAGATTCAGCATATTGAATACGATTATTTAGCTCCAGATACCATCAATGAAATATTCACTGCTTTACAATTACTAGAAATAGCAACAGGAAAAGCCTACCAGCTCAAAATGCATCCTGGTAAAAAAATCAGTAAAGAAGAAACCATTGCCATTGGTAAAAACCTACTCACAACTGGAAATAAAATTGTAGATCAGTTAGAAATTCTTGCAGAGGGATTTGAAAACAGCAAGCGCAAAGTTGTTTATACCAAAGTTTTGAAAGCATATAAGGTGTTTGAAGATTTAATCGTCTTTTATGGTGTTAGGGCCATATTGGGACTAATTAAGCAAGGCGGCATCACTAGTTTTGCACATTTGATTCAAGCTTTGCCAGCTAAAACACAACGTAATAATTGGATTAATTTGGGTGGTCAATTAATGCCTGAATCAGAGTTATTAGCACTTAGAAAGAAAATCAATACGGATAAAATTAAAAGCTGGGATGAGATTCATAATTACTACGAAACCATGGGTACTAAATATGAAACGCAAAAAACAGCGCACGCTTTGGCGTCCCTTTCTGAACACTTGGGAATCCATCTTAAAAAAATTAGCCCTGAGCAATTCAATAGTTTATTAGGAGCAGTAATTAGTACTAAGGAATGGATGGCCAAGGGAATCTATGATTCTAAAGCCAAGGATTTTGTAAACCCTTATAGAAAAATGGTATATGAAACCACAGCTGAAATGAATGCGGTGGTAGGGAAATTAGAAGACAATAGTTTTATCAAAGAACAGGTAGTTGAATTGAAGCGATTTAAAAGAGAGATCTCTGCAATTAGAAAAGCATTTTCAAAATAACAAACAATTACTAAAAACAAAGGCTGCCTCATTAGAGACAGCCTTTGTTTTTTATTTGCATATGTTTTATTGAAGAACTAAGATTATAATCTCAAACCAACTCCCAATTGAATTTGTTGGTTGGTCCATTTATCTTTTTGATCAATATCATTAATATTTTTCAAGCCTATATTGTACCTACCATATAAGCGCAAGGTTTTTAGATTTATTTGTAATCCAGCCACCATAGCAAAATCACCATTGGTAAACGCTTGCTCTCCATTTTGTAACAAATTCTTGTCTTTGTTAAGCAAGATTCCAAATTGTGGGCCCGCATTCAGTGTTAACATATTTCCAATATTGTACCTAAGCAAAATTGGAATAGACAAATAATTCAAAGTAATATCATTGCTTGCAGATGGATTAAGAAGTGGTTGATACACATTTGAAAGACCTGTACCATAGGTGGTTTTGGATTGATTCCATAAAACCTCTGGTTGAATCCCCAACTTTTTACTAAAATCAATTTCTGCGAATCCACCAAGGTGATAAGAAAAGGCAAAACCATCATTAAAAGATGCGCCTTCAACTTGGTTTAAATTGGCTCCACCTTTAACTCCTAAACGGAAGCTACTTTGCGCTTTTGCTCCTAAGCTGATACTGGTTAAGGCAATCAATGCCAAAAATAAATGCTTCATAGTATTGGTTTTAGTTTAAATCTATTACGCTAAAGCCGTGCCAAAAATTGTAAATGAACTGAAAAAAAAGCTTCTCAAGGAATTTTGCAAGTAAAATGGCTGGTTAAACTAGCTCAATCACGGTTATCTCAGGCATAATCCCTACCCTTCCAGGATATCCAATAAAACCAAATCCCCTGTTTACATATAATTTCTGTTTTCCATCCTCATACAGTCCAGCCCATTGTCTATACATCCATTGTACTGGGCTCCACTTGAAATAGGGATTTTCCAATCCAAATTGCATGCCATGGGTATGCCCAGCCAACATCAAGTCAATATCGGGGTATTCCGTTTTTACCTGAGCATCCCAATGACTGGGATCGTGACTCAATAAAATTTTAAAGGTTACTTGTTCTGTTCCTGGATATGCTTCATTCATTTTGCCATATTTGGGAAATCGGCCTTTGGCCCCCCAATTCTCAATCCCTAGAAGTGCAATCTTGTCAGTTCCTTTTTCTAATAGCACGTGCTCATTCATGAGTAATCTCCAACCCATTTGAGCATGCACCTGTTTTAAGTTATCTAAATTGGCTGATTTTTCTTCTTTTGTAGGCCATGCTACATAGTCTCCATAATCATGGTTACCTAAAGTGCTATATACTCCCAAAGGGGCTTTCAGCCTTCCAAAAATCACTTTATACTCGTCCATTTCAATTGCTCTATCGTTTACCAGGTCTCCGGTAAATAAAATCAAATCAGCCTGTTCTTTTAAAATCAAATCAATCCCATGATTTACGGCTTCTTTGTTCTGAAAACTACCACTATGAATATCGCTGATATGCACCAACTTGGTACCCTTAAACGCAAGCGGTAAATTCTCAAAAGCTAATTTGACCCTTCTTACTTGATAATTGTATTTGTTGCTGAAACCATATAAAAGGGTGCCAAATAAAGTACCTCCAATTCCCAGACCAAGCCAACTCAAGAACAAGGATCTTGGTATGCCAGTACCCACCTCTCCCATAAATCTGGCACCTGTTTGGGGTGCTAATCTGCTCATTAACCAATAACCACCCCTTCTAAGATCGTCTACCATAAAAAAGATGGAGCCCAATAATTTGGCAAAAAACAAACCTACTAAAATGGCAAAAATATAGTTTCTAAAAATTTTAGAAGTCTGTAAGGTTTGTATATAAGGAAAAGATAATAAGAGCAAAAGAGTAGCCCCTGAGACCAACCAGTAAGTCAAATGTATGGCAAAGCGCATTTTTTCAGAAGATTGCTGGGTCACGGTTTTCAAAGCTTGAAACACGTAAAAGTCCAACAAAAGCATGACCACGGCAATGATCCACCAGGTACTGGAATTTCTCATAAAACTATTTTTTAAGGGAAGACGATTCTATTTAATTTATATTGTAAAAGCAGGGAAATTGGGTAAAAATAACCTTTTCCCAACATGTGATTTATTATATAACAGGAGCTAGAGAATAATGTTTTCTGAAGATGTATGCTAAAGTGTATTTTTGGCATCCTGCAAAAATGATTTAGATGAAATTCACGTATTTAGGCCATTCCTGTTTTCAATTTGAGATCAAGGGAAAACAAATTCTCTTTGATCCCTTTATTAGCTTTAACGAGCTGGCAAAAGGAATTGATGTGAATGCCATTGAAGCGGATTATATCTTTTTATCGCATGGACACGCGGATCATATAGCCGATGCGGTAAGTATTGCCAAAAGAACGGGGGCTAAAGTGGTAGCCAATTGGGAGATTCACGAATGGCTAAACAAACAAGGTGTATCTAATACCCATCCTATGAATACCGGGGGGAAATGGGAATTTGAATTTGGCACTGTGAAGGCTGTAGTAGCTCAACATAGCAGTGGCTTACCCGATGGTTCTTATGGCGGTAATCCCTTGGGTTTTGTATTTATGACGGAGGAAGCTAATTTTTATTATAGTGGTGACACGGGTTTAACCCTAGACATGCAATTGATTCCCAAGTGGGCCAAATTGGATTTTGCCCTATTACCAATTGGTGACAATTTTACCATGGATGTTGCAGATGCAGTGATTTGTGCAGAATTTATTCAGTGTAATCAAGTGGTTGGGATGCATTATGATACCTTTGGATTTATCAAAATAGACCATGAAGCGGCTATTGGGGCTTTTAGAAGCGCCGGTAAAAGCTTATTATTGCCACAAATCGGCAGTAGCTTGGATATTTAAAACGGATTTGATCAAAAACCTGTCTGTACAATCAGGCAAATGGAGGAATATATGGCAATAATCATTGGCGTGGCCAATCAAAA
>CALRXZ020000170.1:0-6629 GCA_943372255.1 Chitinophaga pinensis | reverse complement strand
GAAAGTTTTCTAATACTTCCTGGCTTACTTTAGAGAGGCTATATTTTGAAGTAGGGAACACTTCTCCATTCATAACCACAAAAATGGTTTCAATATGAAACTTGGCTAAAATGTCTACCTGTATTTCTGGTCTATACAATCCTTCTTTAATACCACATTCCAAATTATCCTTGATGATCTTATAAAAAAACTCCTGTTTGTGTTCATTGAGTTTTTGAAAAGACTTTGGGTGGTATTTTTGAATATCGTGTACAATAGAGGTATTCAGTTGTTTGAGCATGTCTTGCATGTCATCAATAGCCATAAAAATTTCATGAATGGCATTTTCTTTGTTCAATTTGTGCATTTCGCACTGGCGATAATTGCGTTGAAGTTCAATATCCAATACCCCGTCAACCAGTGCATCCTTGTCGGCAAAATATTGGTAAATGGTTTTCTTGCTCATGCCTAGATGGTAGGCAATATCATCCATGCTCACACTTCTGATGCCATATCGCATAAAAAGTTCATGTGTCTTGCTAATTATTCGCTGAGCTGTTTCCATAATCTATAAATAGTCATGCAAAACTATGGAAACTTTATTGGTAGCCAAAGTTTCCATATAAATAAATTGTAAATTTTTGTTAACCGGTTAAAAAAAGGGATAAACCATCAAAATCTCCTTTCTTTGTTCTCTGAAATCAAAATCCTACCCATGCCGCAACTGCCACGGCCTAGTCTTAGATTGTATTTAAAAAAGCTACTTCAATTCTTTTTACAGGGATTGATTGTTTTGGCACCAATTGGCATTACCATTTGGGTGGTATTGGGTCTATTTAATTATGTGGATGGTTTTTTGCCTAACCTGGTCAATAACCTAGCTCCCCAATTATTGGAAAAAGACGCAGCCGGAAACCTGACCCGTTTACCTGGATTGGGATTTATAGTGGTTGTATCCCTTGTTTTGCTAGTTGGTTGGTTATCAAGCCTTTTTGTAGTTGGCCGTTTGGTGGCTGTTTTTGATACGGTTTTGGAAAGAACCCCTGGCATCAAGTTTATTTATTCCTCTGTCAAGGATTTTTTAGAGGCTTTTGCTGGAAATAAGAAAAAATTTGACCATCCAGTTTTGGTAAATGTAGATGGTCCTAATGTATGGCGTATTGGATTTATTACCCAACATAGCAGTAAGGATCTTGGATTGAATGATCATTTGACGGTATATGTACCACATTCTTATGCCATTTCAGGTATTACCTACCTGGTACCCAAAGAAAAAATTAAAGAGCTTCCTCCCCATATACATCCTGCCGAAGCCATGAAATACGTGGTCTCAGGTGGGGTAAGTGCATCACATGAACAGGCATCCTAAGGGATTCCCATTCACAAATCGGCCCTAAGTTTTCCTGTAAAATCGGTTAACTTGCGGTTTCAAGCAATCGAAATGAGCGTTCATAACTTCAATTCGGGGCCATCTATACTGCCCCAACCGGTTCTAGAACAGGCCGCTAAAGCCATCCATGATTTTAATGGAACTGGTTTGTCCATTCTTGAAATAGGACATCGCACCAGCCATTTTCAATCTGTTTTAGATGCTGCCATTGGTTCAGTAAAAAGACTCATGCAATTAGATGAGCAATATGAAGTGCTCTTTTTGCATGGAGGTGCTACTACTCAGTTTATGCAGGTTCCCATGAACCTCCTTGACCAGGATGAAACGGCTGCTTATTGTGATAATGGCATCTGGGGTAACAAAGCTTACAAAGAAGCCGCACTATTTGGCAAAGCTGTTTTGGCCTCTAGCTCCGCCGATAGGTCTCATACTTATATACCCAAGGATTTGAACATTCCAGCCAATGCCAAATACTTGCATATTACTACCAATAATACAGTTGAAGGTACCCAATGGCATGACTATCCCAATGTGGAGATTCCATTAATTGGCGATATGAGTAGCGATATTTTTAGTAGAGATGCTGACTTTAAAAAGTTCTCTTTAATTTATGCGGGTGCTCAAAAGAATATGGGAGCAGCCGGAGTAAATATGCTGGTAATTAAAAAGGATATTTTGGGAAAAATCCAGCGCAAGATTCCCACCATCATGAGTTATCAAAAGC
This sequence comes from Chitinophaga pinensis, assembly GCA_943372255.1. Taxonomy (GTDB): domain Bacteria; phylum Bacteroidota; class Bacteroidia; order Chitinophagales; family Chitinophagaceae; genus Sediminibacterium; species Sediminibacterium pinensis_M. Next base: position 4,536 of record CALRXZ020000170.1, on the reverse strand, counting down.
ATATTGAAGCAGGGTCACTCATGAATACACCTCCCGTTTTTGCTGTCTATGTAAGCATGCTTACGTTGCAGTGGATTGAACAGGAGGGTGGGCTTGCAGAAATGGGAAGAAGAAGCCAAGAGCGTGCAGACTTTTTATATAATACTATAGATAGTCTACCACTCTTTCAAGCCAAAGTTGCCAAGGAAGACAGAAGCCAAATGAATGCTGTTTTCTTTATTGAAGACGAAGTTTTACAAAACCTATTCTTGGATCAGTGTAAACAAGCAGGTTTTGTGGGTGTAAAAGGATATCGTACCGTAGGTGGTATTAGGGTTAGTATGTATAATGCGCTTCCTTTGAGTAGTGTAACAGCCATGACAAACCTGATGCAAGATTTTGCAAAACAACACGGATAAAATAATCACTAAAAATAGAAGATGGCAAACATCAAACCGTTCAAAGCATTAAGACCTCAAGCACAATTGGCCAAACAAGTGGCAAGCCGTCCTTATGACGTGTTAAGTAGTGCAGAAGCAAAAATTGAAGTTCAAGGAAATCCTTTTTCATTTTTGCATATTACTAAAAGCGAGATTGACCTTCCAGAATCTGTAGACGTTCACGCACAAGAAGTATACCAACAAGCAAAGGAAAACTTGGTGGCTTCAATACAACGCGATACTTTATTTAGGGAATCAAAAGAATGTTATTATATCTATCAGTTAATCATGAATGGCAGAAGCCAAACAGGATTGGTATGTGTCAGTAGTGTAGATGATTATGAGAATGACATTATCAAAAAACACGAGTTCACAAGACCAGAAAAAGAATTGGATAGAATCAATCACATTAAAACTTCAGGTGCACAAACCGGAAATGTTTTCTTAGCCTATAGAAACAATACAGAGATAGACCAGATTATTGAAAAGTGGAAAACCACCAAATCTCCTGGCTACGATTTTACAGCAGAAGATGGTATTCAACATACCATTTGGATTATCAGTGATGGTAGTACCTGTGATAATATCACACGCATTTTTGCTGAGCAAGTTCCTTGCACGTATATAGCAGATGGACACCATAGAGCAGCATCCGCTTCTAAAGTACGTGCAGCCTTAGGATCCGCAGCTACAGAAGGTTCTAACCATTTTCTAACTACCCTGTTTCCTTCTAACCAGTTATTCATCATGGACTACAACCGTGTAGTGAAAGACCTGAATGGTTTAAGCACAGACGGATTCTTAACCGCATTGGAAGAAAAATTCACAGTAACCAAAGAAGGTAATCAGGCATTCAGACCTACTAATTTACACGAGATTGGTTTGTATTTGAACAAGCAATGGTACAAATTAGTAGCTAAGCCAGGAACTTATACAGAGGACCCAATTGGTGTTTTGGATGTAACTATTTTGCAAGACAATGTACTTTCAGCTTTGCTCAATATCAACGATCCAAGAACTGATACTAGGGTAGATTTTGTAGGAGGTATTCGTGGATTAGGCGAATTAGAAAAAAGAGTAGATAGTGGAGAAATGGCTGCAGCATTTAGCATTTATCCTGTAACTATGGATCAATTGTTCAATATTGCCGATAGCGGAAAAGTAATGCCTCCCAAGAGTACTTGGTTTGAACCAAAATTAAGAGACGGTTTATTGACGCACTTGATTTACGAATAATTCAAACACATGCAAAAATTAGTCCTGATAGTTTGTCTTCTATTTACTTGCTGCCAAGCATTTGCGCAACAAGACACAAAGCAGTTGTATGAATCTGCCAAGATTTTGATGCGTCAAGGCGAATATGAAACTGCTACCACTGTCTTATTAAAAGCAGTGAAAAAAGATAGCACTAATCTAGACATGCAAAAAGACTTGGCTTATCTCTATTTGTTGCAAAACAATCCAGTACTTTCTGCTCAAACTGCTAGACCATTGATTGATAGGGCTGACGCCGATGCGCAGTGTTTTCAAATATTGGGTATGGCTTATAAGGCTGCAGCCAATTATGAGGAATGTGCAACACTATATAAGTATGGCATTTTAAAATTCCCCAAAGCTGGTGTTCTGTATAATGAATACGGAGAGCTCTTGGCCATGCAAAAGCAGTTAGACCAAGCCATAATTCAATGGGAAAAAGGGATAGAACAAGACCCGAATCATAGCAATAATTATTACAATGCCAGCATGTATTATGCATTAAACAGAAAATGGTTGCGCGTTGCATTGTATGGTGAGTATTTTATTAACTTAGAAAGTTATACAGCTAGAACAACTACCATCAAGGGAAAATTACTCAATGCCTATCAGGCATTGTTACAGCCTGGGGTATTGCAGCAATTTGATAATGTAAATAGTTTTGAAAAATCACTAGCTGCCAAAATTTGTCAGAACAATTCAGTCAGCAAACCTGTAAATATTACTATAGACAATCTCTTGCAAGCAAGGTCTGCGTTCTTAACTAGCTGGACTGCAGAGAAGGCCAATCAATATCCATTGAGATTGATAGATCAGTTATTGCAATTGCAAAAAGAAGGCATTTTAGATGCCTATCAACAATGGGTCTTTGGTGCAGCTTTAGATGCAACAGCTTATCAAAAATGGGAAACTGTTCATGCAAAAGAGGTAGAAACCTATCAAAAATTTCAACAAGGAAGGGTATTTAAAGTACCCACACAACAGTATTATTTAGGGAACTAATTGTTAAAAATTCTCAGAAAAGCCGATGAACATTCATCGGCTTTTTTATTTGTCCGCTTTTCCCTAAATTGACAGTTCTAACCACGATTTCCTCTATAACGATTGCCATATGAACAGTAAAAGACTATTTGATTGCCTTGAACACCAATTACAACATTTTCCCAAACAGGATATGTTAGCTGCTAAAGAAAATGGAAAATGGGTCAAATACAGCACAGCTGAAGTAGCAGATATTGCTAATAAATTCAGTGCTGGTTTATTAGAATTAGGAATTAGCGGTAATGATTTTACGCCAGAAGGCGCAGACAAAATTGCCATCATTAGTAATAATAGACCAGAATGGGTGTTTACAGATCTGGCCACCCAACAAACAGGAGCCATATTGGTGCCTGTTTACCCAACTACCAATCCATTAGAATTGGAATTTATTCTCAATGACGCAGCGGTAAAATATGTTTTTGTCAGCAGCCAAGATTTGTACGAAAAAGCAAAAGACGTTTGCGAAAGGGTACCTTCTGTGAAAAAGATTTTCAGCTTTGACAGACTAGAGGGTGTTGCACACTGGACAGAAGTAATGGCATTGTCAAGCCCTTCCAATTTGGCAAAAGTGGCAGAAGCTAAAGCGATGGTACCAACAGAACATTTGGCTACCATTATTTATACTTCTGGAACTACAGGAACACCAAAGGGTGTGATGTTGCGTCATAGTAATATATACAGCAATGTATATTATTCTAAAGTAAGTTTCCCTTTTAACGATGCACCTGATACCAAGGTATTGAGCTTTTTACCGCTGAATCATATTTTTGAAAAAATGTGTACCTATATCTATTTGTTTAGTGGCATCAGCATCTACTATGCAGAAAGTTTAGAAACCATCGGCGATAATTTAAAAGAGGTAAAACCAGACGGATTTACAACTGTTCCTCGCTTACTTGAAAAAGTATTTGAGAAAATCATGACGGCGGGTTCACAGTTAACAGGCACCAAGAAAAAACTCTTTTTTTGGGCTGTGGGATTAGCTGAAAAATATGATAACCAAAAAAGTGGTGGCTGGTGGTATGATGTTCAATTGGCCATTGCTAACAAATTGATTTTTTCTAAATGGCGCGAAGCCCTTGGAGGCAATATTAATTTTATAGTTACTGGAGGGGCTGCTTGTCAGGTAAAACTCTTGCGCATCTTTAATGCTGCGCGCATTCCAGTTTTTGAAGGATATGGACCAACTGAAAATAGTCCAGTGATTAGTGTGAATAGAAAAGCTATTGGCGGCACCAAGTTTGGAACCGTAGGTCCAGTGATTGAAGGAATTAAAGTAAAATTAGCAGAAGACGGAGAAATCTTGGTTAGTGGTAGTTGTGTTATGGCAGGGTATTATAAACGCCAAGATCTAACAGATGAAACGGTGATTGATGGATGGTTGTATACCGGAGATATTGGTGTCATGGATGAGGGCAAATATTTAAAAATTACTGATCGCAAAAAGGAACTCTTTAAAACCAGTGGTGGTAAATACGTAGCACCACAGCCCATTGAAAACAAACTAAAAGAAAGTCCTTTTGTAGAACAGGTGATGGTAGTAGGTGCAGAAAGAAAATTTGTAGGGGCCTTAATTGTTCCTTCTTTCCCAACCCTCAAAGAATGGATGCGCGAAAAAAATATTCCATTTACTACGGTAGAAGACGCATTACACAATCCCAAAGTATTGGAACTCTATCGTGAGCTGGTAGAGAGTTTCAATAATTTCTTTAACCATGTAGAACAAATTAAAAAGTTTGAACTCATTCCAAGAGAATGGAGTATTGATACTGGTGAAATGACTCCTAAAATGAGTTTGAAAAGAAAAGTAGTCATGGAAAAG
>CALRXZ020000169.1:0-6904 GCA_943372255.1 Chitinophaga pinensis | reverse complement strand
TGAGCAACAAATACTTCGCGAAGAAATTCAAGCTTAATTTGGTTCACCGTTTCATAATCCACTTCCTCTAATGCATTCAAACCTGGGTGCTCTCTTTTAATTCTATCTAATGATGGTTGGGTTTTCTTGTCTGCCAATAAATCCAAATTTAAAAACATGGGATGTAAGGCAAAGGCAGAAATAGCCGCATAGGGATAAGAATCTGTCCAAGTATGGGTAGCTGTAGTATCGTTTACAGGCAAGATTTGAATCATTTTCAACCCTACCTGCTTGGCCCAATCTACCAAAACTTTAAGGTCAGTAAATTCACCAACTCCTAAACTTTTCTCTGTTCTTAAACTAAATACAGGAATGGCCACACCTGCTCCCTTCCAATTTAAATTTGGAAGCACCATGAATCCATCATGTATCAATGTTTGTTGTTCAGGTAAATTAATGTCATATAAAACCCTATTATTTCCCTGTTCAAATTGTAAAAACTGCTTGGTCTCTGTGTCATAAATCCCATATTTATATGCCATGGGAAATAATTCCTTAGAAAGGTCTAATGAAACAGTATAATAAGCTTCTTCTTCTTGTCTAGAAAGTAAAATGGGTTTGTCTGTTTCCCATTTATTTAATCCCTTGCTACTACCTAATAAACAAACCGTTTGCCCTTTTGGTAGTAATGGGGTTTTTACTTTAAATACATGAGTAGTCTTTTTGGGAATAGTAATTTTTACTGGAGTCCTATTAGCTTTCAAAAGCACGTTAGCAAAGGGTTCTGTATAAAAAGCATTCTCAAAATATCCCCCAAAATTCCAAGAATCAATACTAATAAGATGGGAGCAGTTCCAATTTTTGGGTACAATTAGTTTATCATTTCCTGCATCTAAACTGTTGCTACCATCCGTATTTTGTAAAATGTATTGGTATTGTAATTCTTGTACTAAACCATTAGACCCAAAGTCAATGGTTAAAGCCCATAAATCATCATTTTGGTATTGTAAAGGAATGGCTTTTTGCAAGTCTCCATCACCCAATAAAGGATGATTTCCTGTAATCAAAATAGATTGCCCATAAACAGTATGATACCTTAATTGGAACCGAATGGTTTGAAGATTGGCTCCATTAGACTTTTCCAATACTATTTTGGTTTTGACTGACTTTTTTGCTGGTGCTTTAGCTTCCACTTTTTTGGGTGTAGCTTTTTTAACCGCTGGCTTTACTGGCGATTTAGCAATCCTCTTTTTTTCCGTATCCAAGGTCCTCGTTTTTGTACTGTAAAGCTAATTAAAACAATGTGTATTTCAAACACAATAAATGGCAATTTTATTAGCTTAATACTAATTCTGCAGCTTTTTCACCAATCATGATGACTGCGGCATTGGTATTTCCAGAAACTATGGTGGGCATGATTGAAGCATCGGCAACCCGTAATTTCTTAATTCCTATTACTTGCAGACTAGCATCTACTACCGACATAGCATCTTGCCCCATTTTGCAAGTACCAACTGGATGATAAAGGGTTTCTAAGCTTTTAAGAATATGTTCCATTAGTTGTTCATCACTGGCAGGCATTGCTGGAAATACAATCCCTTCTGGGCAGATTGATTTAAAGCTATCTGTATTGACTATGGCAATTGCTTGTTTTAAGGCTTTCAGTAATAATTCCCTGTCTTTAGGACTACTAAGCAAATTAGGCTGGATAATGGGGGCTTCCTTTGGATTAGCGCTGTTTAATGCTATATATCCCCTACTTTCTGGTCTTATTAGGATAGATAGAATACCAAATCCATCTTGCTTGGCAAAGGTTTCCAAACGATAAATATCAGTAGTATAATCATCCGCAATGCCAATAGGAGCAAAATGAAGTTGTATATCAGGCCTATCCAGTGAATCATCAGATTTGATGAAAGCATTGGCTTCTAAAGGACTATTTCCCAATGGGCCTTTTTTCAACAACTGGTGTTGCATTAAGGCTTTGAACATATTCCATGGCTTGATAAGACTATTACCCGTTGGCAAACTACTTAAGCCACTTACCCCAGACCAAACATGATCTTGCAAGTTCTTTCCAACACCTGGAAGATGTTTTAGCACATCAATTCCATGCTTTCTTAATTCAGCTTGGTCTCCAATACCCGAGAGCATGAGTAGCTGGGGAGATTGTAAAGCACCAGCACAAAGAATCACCTCTTTGTTACAATTGATTCTTTCTGAATTACTATCATGGGTTAATACTTCAACTCCAACTGCTGAACCATCCTCAATAATCACCCTTTTAACCAAGGTTCCCGTTCTAATAGTGAGATTGGACCTGTTCATTACGGGTTTTAAAAAAGCCTTTGCGGTACTATGACGTTGATTGTTTTTGATGGTAAATTGTAAAAGACTTGCACCAATTTGATCTTCCCCATTGTAGTCTAGATTTTCTGGAATCCCATTTTCTTTACAGGCATCTATAAAAATAGCAGCCAATTCAGAAGGTTGTTTTGAAAAAGTGACATTCAATAAACCATCTTGACCATGATAAGGTTCCCCTAACTGTTCATTGGATTCAGACTTTTTAAAAAAGGGTAGCACAGATGCATAATCCCAGCCAGGATTACCTAGAGAAGCCCACTCATCAAAATCAGCTTTATTGCCTCTAACATAAGCCATGGCATTGGTAGAGCTGCTACCACCCAAAGTTTTACCCCTAGGAATAAAGATTTTTCTTCCTAAAACATGGTCTTGTGGTTCTGTCCAAAAAGCCCAGTCAACATCGCTATGATTTAACTTAGTATATGCCCCAGGAATATGAATTTCTAATTTCTTATCGGGTTTTCCTGCTTCAATGAGTAAAACTTTATTAGTTTTTTGCTCACTCAATCTATTGGCCAAAACAGCACCTGCTGAACCTGCACCAACTATAATATAATCGTACGACATTGTATAAATATAGTTTAATTACTGAAGCTACTAATGTTGCGTTAAAATCAAATCAAGCTTTGAGCCATAAGCCAGTACTTGCCCCTATATTTGCCATACTAACAAATGTTCGCATATGAATACCACCTATAATAGCAATGAAGATTGGATGAAACTATTAATCAGTAAAACCAACCAACATTTACAACAAATTCATTTGGGTGGTGGCGCCAAATCAATGGCCAAACAAAAGGAACGTAATAAACTCAGTGCCAGAGAACGGATTAATTATCTCTGTGATAATGAGCGACCCTTTGTAGAAATTGGGGCTTTTGCTGGTTTTGAGATGTATGAAGCCGAAGGCGGATGCCCAGCTGGAGGTACAGTTGCTGGAATTGGATATATCAGTGGACAACAAGCTGTGATTGTAGCAAATGATCAAACTGTAAAAGCAGGTGCTTGGTTTCCAATTACAGGTAAGAAAAACTTGCGCATGCAAGAAATTGCCATGGAAAATAAATTACCCATCATCTATTTGGTAGATAGTGCTGGAGTTTACTTACCCATGCAAGATGAAATTTTTCCAGACAAGGAACATTTTGGAAGAATTTTTAGAAATAACGCCAGAATGAGTGCCATGGGAATTACCCAAATTGCAGCCGTGATGGGAGCCTGTGTTGCCGGTGGAGCCTATCTGCCCATCATGAGCGATGAAACACTGATGGTAGAAGGTAATGGAAGTATTTTTTTGGCAGGATCTTATTTGGTTAAAGCTGCTATTGGTGAAAATATTGACAATGAAACCCTTGGTGGTGCCATAACACATACAGAAATTAGTGGTATAGCTGACTATAAATTTCCTACTGAAGAAGCCTGTTTAGATCATATCAAATTATTGATGGGTAGTCTTGGAGACAAACCCAAAGCTGGTTTCAATAGAAAGACACCAGCCCTTCCTCAAAAAGCAACTGAAGAGATTTTGGGACAAATGCCAATGGGTAATGCCAAGCCTTATGATATGTTAGAAATCATAGAAAGATTGGTAGATGAAAGCAAATTTGAACAGTTTAAACAAGATTATGGTAAATCCATTTTATGCGGCTATGCTAGAATTGATGGTTGGTCAGTGGGCATTGTGGCCAATCAACGCTTGGTGAGCAAAAACAAAAAAGGCGAAATGCAAATTGGCGGTGTTATCTATAATGATAGCGCGGATAAAGCTGCGCGATTTATCATGAATTGTAACCAAAAAAAGATTCCGTTGGTGTTCTTGCAAGATGTTACTGGGTTTATGGTAGGAAGTAGAAGTGAGCATAGTGGCATTATCAAAGACGGTGCAAAATTGGTGAATGCAGTAGCCAATTCAGTGGTACCCAAAATCACCATCATTATTGGCAATAGTTTTGGGGCAGGTAATTATGCTATGTGTGGCAAGGCTTATGATCCAAGGTTTATATATGCATGGCCATCGGCCCGAATTGCCGTAATGGGAGGAGACCAAGCTGCCAATACCCTATTACAAATTCAGGTAAGTACCTTAAAAGCCAAGGGACAAATCATTACCCCTGAAGAAGAAAAAAAATTGTTGGATACCATTAAAAATAAGTACGAAAAACAAACATCTCCTTTTTACGCCGCAGCTAGGCTTTGGGTAGATGCTATTATAGAACCTACAGATACTAGAACATTGATTTCCGAAGCCATCAATGCAGCCAATCATAACCCTGATATGGAAGCATTTAAAACGGGTGTATTTCAAGTTTAATCTGAGATATTTCTTCCCTATCTGTTCAATTCTTGTGCTATTTAAGTTTCTTTGTTAGAATTAAAAGCATGGAACTGATGGAATATCCAATTTACATAATAGATGCATTTACAGACAAATTGTTTGGAGGCAATCCTGCTGCAGTTTGTCCTTTGGAAACTTGGTTGCCTGATGAATTAATGCAACAATTGGCAGCTGAAAATAATTTATCCGAAACCGTTTTTTTTGTTCCTGAAGCAGATGGATTTTATATCCGTTGGTTTACCCCAGGAACAGAAGTAAAACTATGTGGTCACGCAACACTAGCTTCTGCACATGTTTTGTTTAGCATTTTAAACTACCCTTCTGATAAAATTATTTTTTATTCTAAAAGTGGACCATTGCAGGTATCTAGGAATGAAGACAACAGCATCACGCTTAATTTTCCATCCAATCCTCCAGTATTAGTTGAATCAATTCCTGATGGATTATTGGAAGGTTTAGGAATTGGACCTGTACCGGTATTTAGTACATCTTTTGATTATATGGTGGTATTGCCCAATCAACAAGCTATTCTTGATCTAAATCCAGATTTTAGCCTACTATCAAAAGTAAATGCGCGGGGTGTTATTGCAACTGCAAAGGGTTTGGAAACTGATTTTGTATCAAGGTGTTTTTATCCTCAAAGTGGGGTTAATGAAGATCCTGTAACCGGTTCCGCACATACCATTATGACCCCTTATTGGGCGGCACATTTTCAAAAGACCAGTTTAACGGCCTATCAATTGTCAAGTAGAAAAGGTTTTCTTCAACTTGAGTTATTGGGCAATAGGGTCACTATGACAGGAAATGCAATTACTTATTTAAAAGGCCATTATCAAGTATAATATTGGGCAATCAACTATGCAAGAAAAACATCCTTTACGCATTTATACAGATGGATCTTCTAGAGGCAACCCGGGAAGAGGTGGTTATGGCGTAGTCTTAATTTGGGGACAAGCCAGAAAGGAATTGTCTTGTGGCTACCGATTAACTACCAATAACAGAATGGAATTGTTGGCTGTGATTAGAGCTTTGGAATCATTGAACAAAAAAAATATTGCAGCTACTATCTATACAGATAGTCAATATGTAGTGAATACTGTTGAAAAAAAATGGTTAGACAATTGGATCAAAACAGACTTTAAAGGAGGAAAGAAAAATAAAGACCTTTGGATGATTTTCCACCGCTTAAGAAAGGATTTTCAATTAAGATTTGTTTGGGTCAAAGGCCATGCCGATAATGCAATGAACAATCGATGCGATGAATTAGCAACAGTTGCTGCTGATGGTGGGAATCTATTGGTTGATGAAGGTTATGAATTGGAGCATGGTTAATCGCAATAGAAAAGCCGCATCACTGCGGCTTTTCTATTAGTATATTTTAAAATGAACAATTAAGCAACCTGCTTATTGCCATAGGCATTTCTAAGAAAATAATATCCTCCAAAAAGAATGGCAGAAAATACAATGGTACCTGCAACTGAATTTTGATAGAAAGGTATGCCATCTGTTAAAGTAAGGATTAATCCATTAAAGGTCTTTGGATGGTTGTATCCACCACCACCCATCCAAACCATGCCATTTGATAGCAAGAAATAAACGGTTGGTGCACCAAGGCTGGCAATAACCACTTTACCAATCTTCATACTACTAATCATGAATCCAAAAACAGTGAGGGATGCAATCAATAAGTAGTTCATCCATTGACCACTATAAAATCCCTGAATATCAGAATATCCCAGACTATACAATCCTTGGTATAAAAGATCAGAAAGAAACATAGACAAAACGGGCAAGGCAAAAGCCCATTGTTTGTTTTTTACAAAAAAAGCGCCTCCAAACAAAGCCATGGCAATCTGTGGTGCAAATCCATAAGGCCTATTAGGTATAATGCGATATACTGCGGCTACAACTACCAACAGCATTAAAGAGATAAATAGATTTTTATTCAATTTCATTATTGTCAATTTCAGGGCAAAAATAGGCGAAAATAGATTCTATAAAAGCTTTTTTGGCAATTTGTGAAGAACGCGGGTATAAGCTATACAAAAGCCTTGTACAGCGTACATTCTCCAGAACTTTGAATTTCATAAACTGCTCCCGGTAGCATACAAAGGGCCTCTCCTTTTTTGATTACGAGGTGATTGTTAATCACTGCCCCACCTTCTGTAACTATAAAAAGTTCTAAACCCTCTGTACTATTAGCATAACTGCTATTACCATGCA
>CALRXZ020000168.1:0-6997 GCA_943372255.1 Chitinophaga pinensis | reverse complement strand
AATCCACGCCCCAAAACGTGACGTGGCACAATACTAATGCCTGCGGCGATGGCTGCTGCATTGCGCAGAAACTTTCTTCTGCTGTTGCTTTTGTTGCTGTTAGAATCTTGCATGATGGTAAACGTTGGGTTTGAATCAATCCAAAAAGGCCGTTCAATTATAATAGTACAAAATAGCAAAAAAACAGGTTCCATGGCAGAAAACTATTAGCCACATTTCTAGTATCTTGGGAAGACGATTTTTGAAGCAAGCTTATGAGAAAATTAATTCTGCCCTTTGTTGTTTTTTGTTTGACACAAGTAATCACTGCAAAAGCAGAAGATGGTTATAGGTTGTGGTTACGATATGATAAAATCAATAATCCAAACCTGCTCAACCATTATCAAAAAATAATACAACATCTTTGGGTAGACGGAAATAGTCCCATGCTACAATCGGCCCAAAAGGAATTGACCATGGGTCTGGGTGGCTTGCTTGGAAAACCCATGAACCAAGTAAATAATATTCAAAACAATACGGTGATTGTTGGCTCAGTGGAATCTTCCAAATTCATTGCCAATTTACAGTTATCAGAAATGCCTCGATTGGGTAAAGAAGGTTATCTGATTGTAAGCCTAACCATTGAAGGGAAACCCTGTTTAGTGGTGGCAGCTAAAACAGATGTAGGAGCACTCTATGGCAGTTTTAAACTATTACAAGAATTGCAAACCCATCAATATTTTGGCAAGATGGTCATGGTGAGTAATCCTGCTATGCAACTTCGTATGCTGGATCATTGGGATAACCTGAATCGCACGGTAGAAAGGGGTTACGCGGGTTTTAGCATTTTTAAATGGCATCTCTTGCCCGGCTATATAGACCAGCGTTATATAGATTATGCCAGGGCCAATGCCTCTATAGGAATTAATGGAACAGTAGTAAATAATGTGAATGCCAATTCACTCATGTTGAGCAAAGACTATTTAATTAAAGTAGCGGCGATTGCCCATGTTTTTAGAAAATATGGGATCAAAACCTATCTCTCAGTTAAGTTTAGTTCTCCCATTGAATTGGGTAAATTAAAAACAGCAGATCCACTAGACCCTGCGGTAATAGCTTGGTGGAAACAAAAAGCGGATGAAGTATACCAATACATACCAGACTTTGGTGGTTTTGTAGTCAAAGCCAATTCAGAAGGACAACCAGGTCCTCAGAATTACGGGCGCACGCATGCAGACGGCGCCAATATGCTGGGCGATGCTTTAGCAGCACATGGTGGTATTGTTATTTGGAGAGCATTTGTTTACAGTAATGAAACACCGGTTGATAGAACCAAACAAGCCTATCTAGAATTCAAACCCTTTGACGGACAGTTCAAACCAAATGTAATTGTTCAAGTAAAAAATGGCCCCTTGGATTTTCAACCAAGAGAACCTTTTCATCCACTTTTTGGTGGCATGCCCAAAACGCCTTTGATGATGGAGTTTCAGCTAACACAGGAATATTTAGGACAAGCCACGCACTTGGTATATGAAGCCCCACTAATGACTGAAGTATTAGATGCAGATACTTATGCCAATGGAGCTGGATCCACTGTAGCAAAAGTGGTGAATGGATCATTAGGAAATTTTGCCTTGAATGGCATGGCGGGTGTAGCCAATATTGGAGACGATAGAAATTGGACAGGGCATCCCTTTGCGCAGGCCAATTGGTATGCTTATGGAAGACTGGCTTGGAATCCCTCACAGAATACGGATAGGATTGCCGAAGATTGGATAAAGATGAGTTGGAATACCGATTCCCAATTTGTGGCAAAGACCAAACAAATCATGATGGATTCAAGAAAAGTGTTGGTTCAATATATGACACCCTTGGGGCTGCACCATATTATGGGAGACGGACACCATTATGGACCATCACCATGGTCAGACCGTTTGGGCCGGGCCGATTGGAATCCTGTCTATTACCATCGCGCGGATAGCGCTGGCATTGGTTTTGAGAGAAGTAGCAAGGGTAGTAATGCACTGGAACAATGGGCGCCAGAAATTAGAAAAATCTATGAAGACCCCAAGACTTGTCCTGAGCAATATTTATTGTGGTTTCATCATGTAGCATGGAATTTTAAAATGAAATCGGGCAAGACTTTATGGGAAGAACTCTGTGCCAATTATTATGAGGGTGTAGAAGCTGTTAGACAAACACAGAAAATTTGGGCGGCGCAAAAATCCTTGGTAGACGAGGAAAGATTTGAACAAGTACGTCAATTATTGTTGGTGCAAGAACAGGAAGCCATTTGGTGGCGCAATGCTTGTTTGTTGTATTTTGGAACCTTCTCTAAAATGCCAATCCCTGCAGGTTATGAACAACCAGACCATGATTTAAAATATTATCAATCACTCAGATTCCCATTTGCACCAGGCAATGGGGGAAGCAATTAAAATCAATAGCATGTTACAAAAAATAGTCCTTTGCAGTCTAGCCTTTAGCTTAACTACAGTAAGTTTTGCACAGAAAAAGCAACCCATTTCTCAACCCTTGGTTTCACATATTTTCACGGCTGATCCATCGGCACATATGTTCAATGGAAGAATTTATATTTATCCATCGCATGATATTGAAGCGGGAATTAAGGAGAATGATTTGGGTGATCATTTTGACATGCGAGACTACCATGTGTTGAGTATGGATTCTATTGGTGGTAAAGTCACCGACCATGGTGTGGCCTTAGATAAAAAAGATATTCCTTGGGCGGGTAGACAATTATGGGCACCTGATGCAGCATATAAAAACGGGGTGTACTATCTCTATTTTCCCATCAAAGACAAACAAGATATTTTTAGAATTGGGGTAGCCACTTCCAAAAGTCCCACGGGGCCATTTAAGCCAGAACCCTTACCCATAGCGGGTTCTTATAGCATTGACCCCTGCGTGTTTCAAGACCCCAGCGGAAAATCCTATTTATATTTTGGGGGTATTTGGGGTGGACAATTACAACACTGGAATGGGGGCAAACATGACCCAACAGCGGCATTGCGCAAACCCAATGAAACGGCTATTCTACCAAGGGTGGCAGAGTTAACGGCAGATATGAAATCATTCAAAAGCCCCGCTAAGGACTTGCAACTTTTAGATAAAAATGGCAAACCCTTTTTAGAGTCTAATAATGACAAACGCTTTTTTGAAGCTGCTTGGATGCACCAGTACAAGGGCAAATATTATTTCTCTTATTCCACTGGAGACACTCATAATATTTGTTATGCCACTGGCGATAGTCCCCTAGGGCCATTTACCTATCAAGGCATTTTGCTCAAACCTGTTCAGGGATGGACCAATCACCATTCCATTGTTCAGGTCAAGGATAAATGGTATTTATTTTATCACGATACCCAAATCTCTGGCAAAACTCATTTGCGCAATGTAAAAGTGACGGAGCTCAAATACAATGCCGATGGAACTATTCAAACCATTGAAGCTTATCAATAAAAATTTCTGCGTAATTTGGTAACTACTAAACTACGCTTATGAAATACGGCTTTGGCTTATTTGCATGCTGCTTACTATTGGTGTCTGCACAAGCACAACAAACGCAGAAACCACCACTGCATGGTAAAAACTGGATGGCTATCACGGGCAAACCCCTTGCAGCCACGGCTGGTTCCCAGATTTTTCAACAAGGAGGTAATGCGGTAGACGCTGCTTGCGCCATGCTAGGCGCCACATGCACCATGTGGGATGTATTGAGTTGGGGCGGAGAAACACAGGCCCTGATCTATAATCCCAAGACCAAGAAAGTCATTGCTATTAATGCCATGGGTGTAGCACCCACTGGAGCCACCGTGGAGTTTTTCAAAAGTAAGGGATATGCTTTTCCACCAGAATACGGGCCATTAGCCGCTACCACACCTGGCACCGTTGGCGGACTTTGTTATATGCTCAGTGAGTTTGGCACCATGAGTTTGAAACAGGTATTGATACCTGCTATGCAATTGGCAGCGGGATATCCTATAGATGCACAAACCGCCAATAGTATGGAGCGCGGAAAAGACATGATTAAAACATGGCCCTATTCCAAAGCCATTTTCCTAACACACCCAGGAGAAAAAAGAGAAGCGCCAGAAGCAGGCGAAATTTTTGTACAAAAAGATTTACTAGCCACTCTAACCAAATTGGTTGAAGCAGAAGCAGCTGCACTTAAAAATAAAAAGAACCGCAAAGAAGCCATTATGGCTGCTTATGACCGTTTTTACAAAGGCGATATTGCCAAGGAATTTGTACGTGGTGCACAGGAACAAGGTGGTCTGATTACACTAGAAGACTTGGCCAAATGGAAGCCCCGTGTAGAAGAACCTTTGCACGTGAATTACAAAGGTATTGAAGTATACAAACTATCGCAGTGGACCCAAGGACCAATGCTCTTGCAGAGTTTGAATATGTTAGAAAATATAGACCTGAAGTCTATGGGTTATAATAGCACGCGTTATATTCATACGCTGTATCAGACCATGAATATGACTTATGCCGATAGGGATTTTTACTATGGCGACCCCTATTTTCCACCAGCAGAACCCATGCAGGGATTGTTGAGTAAGGAATATGCTAGACATAGGGCCAGCCAAATAAATCCTGATAAGAACAATGCATTTGCTGCACCTGGAGATCCTTATCCTTATGAGGGAAAGACCAATCCTTATTTGAGTTTGTTGAAAAAAAGGGCTGCACTAACCGATACCAGTTTGCAGCAAGGATCAGCTATACCCAAACATGATCAAACTTATTTGCAACAAAATAATGTTTCTGATTTGGCCATGCTTGCACCCAAGTCAAACAGTTATCCTTTTGCTAGTTCCGAAGAAGCATATCAAGACAGGCTATGGCGAGGCACCACAACAGTAGAAGCAGCAGACACATCGGGCTGGGTAGTTTCTATTACCCCTAGCGGGGGATGGCTGCCAGCAACAGTAGCAGGAAGAACAGGCCTAGGCATGAGTCAAAGAATGCAGAGCTTTGTGTTGGATAGCACTATTGACCCCTTTAATGTGGTGGAACCAGGCAAGCGACCACGTGTAACACTTACACCAAGTTTGGCATTAAAAGATGGCAAACCCTTTTTGTGTTTTGGTGTGCAGGGTGGCGATACACAGGATCAAAACCTTTTGCAATTTTTCTTGAACATGGTAGAGTTTGGCATGACTGTACAACAAGCCACCGAAGCGGCAAATTTTAATACCAACCAACTCTGGCTCTCACTAGGTGGAAGTAAATTATCAGACCGCATACCCCGCGCCGGAAATATTCTCTTGCCTCGCAATGCTTCCGAAGAACTCAAAACTAATTTGAAAAAAATGGGATATCAAATTAGCCTAGGAGACCGCACCAGCGGCCCTATTAACGCTATTTATTTTGACTGGAAACATGGCAGTCTTTGGGGTGGAAGCTCTAACAATGGGGAGGACTATGGGATTGGGTGGTAGATGTTAGTGATGAGTGAAGAGATAAGAGTGAAGAGTGAAGTATGAAGAAGAAGAAAGTGAAGAGAAGCCAACCTCTATTCACACATTAAGTTTGGGGCTAAAAATATTTTGCTAAAATAATTTGATGATGAAAAGATTTTAGAGGCAATTATTACTCCTGCATTTCTTGGATCTTGTAAGAGAAAATAATTGCCATGAGCAATGACTCCCTTACAAGATCCAGCTTACCGCTGATATTATTACGACCCTTTTTTCATAGGGGGATGGAATGTATGGGAATGGTCTTTAAGAAAAATACGGTGCTGGAAACCATTGCCAAAAGCCTACCCGCAGTTAGGTGGACTCATCAACAAAATTGTTGGTATTTGCCCTGCCATCGCGCAGCATATGAGGCAGCCAAAAAAGCATTTGAGGGCAAGGCTCAATTGGATACCGATGAATTAAAACAATATTTGGAGCAGCGCAAAACCTTGGTTGCACCTACCCAAGAAAATGTCTCGGGAGCAACGGCCAAATTGATGCTGGAATTTCCTTTAGAGATGGCCAACCTACAGGCCTATGCACAGTTCAAAGACCTATTGATCTTAAAAGGATATAGCCCCAATACCATTCGGAATTATTGTACAGAATTCCATTTACTCTTACGGCTCTTGGGCAAAGAACCAGTGAGTAAATTGACCAAACCTCAGGTCTTGAGTTATTTGTTATGGCTCTTAGAAAAACAAGGCTGTTCCGAAACCAAAATACATACCACCGTCAATGCCATTAAATTCTATTTTGAAAAAGTATTGGAAAGGGCCACCGAATTTTATGACCTGCCAAGACCTAAGAAACCCTATCAGTTACCAAGCATTCTGGCCGAATCAGAAGTGGTAGACATGATTAGCAAAATGCCCAACCTCAAACACAAGTGCATACTCATGACCGGTTATGCAGGCGGATTGCGCGTGAGTGAAATTGTGGGTTTGAAAATTACGGATATAGATAGTAAACGCATGATGATCCATATACGCGGCGCCAAGGGAAAGAAAGACCGGATGGTTCCACTCTCACAAGTACTTTTAATTACGTTGCGTGAATATCATTTGGCCTATCAACCAAAAGTTTATCTTTTTGAAAACCCCAATGGAGGCCCCTATAGTGTGCGCAGTACCCAGCAAATTATTCAAGATGCCAAACTAGCCGCAGGCATTCAAAAAAAAGGCAGCATCCACATGCTCCGCCACAGCTATGCCACCCACTTAATGGAAGCCGGCACCGACCTTCGCTACATACAAGAACTCTTGGGCCACAACAGTATCCGAACTACCATGCGCTACACCCATGTAAGCATTAAAAGCCTGGGCAATATTCAAAGCCCACTAGACCGCCTAAAATGGGAATAAAAAAACTCAATTATGACTTGTCCTGAAATAGGTTTACACTAAAAACGGTGTAAAAAATGATTAAAACAGTAATTAAACGATCAAGTGGATCCTTTTTAGAACAGGAGAAACATTTAATTATTCAAGATTTCCTGAAGAGTGGCAAATCTAAGAATGAGATTT
>CALRXZ020000167.1:0-7123 GCA_943372255.1 Chitinophaga pinensis | reverse complement strand
AGGTCAAGAGGAAGTAGTACAGATAGTATCACCTTCACCAAAAATTTTGGAACAACTTGGGACACACTTGCCAATTATAAAAATGTAAATCCAATTGATTGGCAAGATGAAATTGCTGGAAGAACAGGTGTTTTGCAAACCCATAGCTTAAATGCATCAGGTGGAAATAAAAAAATCACTTACAATTTTGGATATACGTTTAATGGTGACAAAGCCATTTTGTTGAATTCAGATTACAAAAGACATTTACTCAACTTAAAAGCAGATTATAGGATTACCAATAACTTGCGTGCTAGCTTATCTACAAGGTATACCAATACCAATGTACTTGGTGCGGGTGTTTCTTCAGAACAAGGTTCTTCTTATAGCAGATTGCGTAATGCTGTTAAATACAGACCATTCTTGTCTAATAACCAAGACATTGATGACGCAGATCCATTGGCTGATCCAAACGTTGGTAATGGACTAAATCTAGTGAATCCAATATCATTAGCCAATGCAGAGTATAGGAAAAAGACTACTGATGTATTCAACGTAACTGTTTCATTGCAATATAATATTGCAAAAAATCTAAGTTTCAAATCTACTTTTGGGTATGACGATAGTAAATTAATAGACCGTCAATTTAGTGACTCTATTACACCATACTCTGTAATTCAAGGTTCTAGAAAACCTATTGCGCAACTTGATACAGTAACTAAAAAAACTATCACCAATAGTAACGTCCTTACTTACTCTATCAGCAAATTCAAAGAAAAACACGATTTTGATTTCTTGATTGGTCAAGAAACATATGATTTGAAAACTGAATCGCATACTCAGTTGATTAGAAATTATCCAACATTTACATCTCCAAATGATGCATTTGATAAATTGGGTATGGGTATTCCATTTACTGGATATCCTAAATTTGGTAAAACTAGATATACCAACTTGTCATTCTTTAGTAGGATTAATTATACTTATGACAATAAGTACTATTTCTCATTCAATGTTCGTGCAGATGGAGCTTCAAAATTTGCACCAGGCAAGCAGTGGGGTTATTTTCCTGCAGGATCCTTTGCATGGAGAGTGAAGAATGAAAAATTCATGGAAAATGTGCGCTTTATCAGCGATCTTAAATTTAGAGCCAGTTATGGTAATGTTGGAAACAACAGAATCAATGATTACTTATTCTTGACCACTTTTAGAAATGATGGTACTTATTATTATGGTATCAATAACCAAGCGGTTACTGCTTATTATTCAGCTGGATTAGTAAATGAGGCTTTGCAATGGGAGTCAAATGAAAGCCAAAACTATGGTATGGACCTCAGCTTATTCAAAGACAGGATTTCTTTGAGTGTGGATGTTTATAATAACAATGCTAAAAATCTATTGTTGAATGTTCCTATTGCATCAACTTATGGATATGCTACCCAATTGCAAAATATAGGTAAGACCTCCAACAAAGGGGTTGAATTCCAACTTAACGCACTTGTAATTAAAAAAGCTGATTTTACTTGGAATTCCAATTTCAATATGGCCTTTAATAAAAATCAAGTAGAGGCACTTGGCCAAAATCAAAAATTATTCTTTCCCGCAGCTAGTTGGGGTGTTTCTGGACAACCAACAGATTATATTATTAGAATAGGAGATCCAGTGGGTTCTATGTGGGGTTTGGTAAATGACGGATTTTACAAAGTGTCAGACTTTGATTATGATGCTGCAACAAGCGTCTATACTTTAAAAGCTGGTACCGTTAGCAATGCTGGTATAATTGGTACCATTCAACCTGGTTCTGTAAAATTCAAGGATTTGGATGGAGATGGTGTGATTAATTTAGATAAGGACAGAACAATCATAGGTAACCCAACTCCAAAATTCACAGGAGGATGGAATAACCAATTCACTTATAAAAATTGGGATATGAGTTTATTTGTAAACTTCTCTTATGGCAATGATATTTACAATGCTAATAAAGTTGAATTTACAAATGGATATACTGGGAACTCAAATATGATTGACATGATGTCAGGTCGTTGGAAAGTGGTAACTGCTACTGGTCAAACTGCACAGTGGGTAAATTCAACAGGTAAAGTTGTAGGAATTGCTCCAGACCAATTATCTGCTCTGAATGCGAATGCTAGTATTTGGCAGCCAATCAAAGGAACAGGTGCATTTTATCCTAGTTCTTGGGCAATAGAAGATGGATCTTTTTTAAGAATCAACAACTTTACTTTGGGTTATAGTATACCAGTTGAAAAATTGGGTAAGATGAAAATCAGCAAATTGAGATTCTACTTTACGGCTAATAACTTAGCAGTATTCACTAAATACACTGGTTATGATCCAGAAGTAAGTGTTCGTAATAGTCCTTTAACCCCAGGTCTTGATTATTCCGCTTATCCAAAAAGCCGCAGTTTCATTTTTGGTGTAAATGCTAGCTTTTAATTCAAACCACAAATTTTTGCAACATGAATAAGAAATATTTTAATAAACTGACTTTTCTGGCCATGATGGCTATGCTATTGGTAATCACCGGATGCAAGAAATTCTTAGATCAACAACCTATCACAGACGTGAGTGCAGAAGTTGCTTTCAGCGATGTTCCAAGTGCTTATAAAGCATTGGCTGGGGCCTATAGTAGGCTGGTGGGTGATGCAGGTTTTGGAATTCGTTTAAGTTTGTATTATACCGTTGATACGGATGAAATGCAGGGGCCTGGTGGTGCGGTTGATAACGATCGGAGAGATTTGGCAAGGTATTCTGCAACATCAGGTAATGCTCAAATTACCAATCCATTTAATCAGCTCTTTACAGGAATTGAATTCTCTAATATTTGCATTGCTAACATTCCTAAAATGGATAGGTATAACAATGGTAGTGAACAAGAGAAAAAACAATTGCGTAGAATGTATGGAGAAGCACTGACCCTTAGAGCACAGTATTATTTTCAGGCTATTGTGAATTGGGGTGATTTACCTGCACATTTTAGACCAGCTTCAGAATTGGCATCATCAGATCCTTTTCCTGTAAGAACCAATAGAGATACTATTTATAATCAATTGTTAGCCGATTTAAAATTAGCTTCCGAACTAGTGCCTTGGCGTACAGAATTGGCGGCTATTGGAGATCCTTTAGATGAGCGTATTACAAAGGGAACTGTGAAAGCTTTGCGTGCAAAAATTGCTTTATTCCGTGGTGGATTTGCTTTAAGATCTGATGGGACAATGAAAAGAAATGCAGATTATCTAACCTATTATCAGATTGCTAAAGACGAATGCAATGAAATCATGAATTCAAATCAACATGCTTTGAATCCAAGTTTTAAATCACTTTGGAAAGATCAAGTAAATGCGCACGCTATTGCAGATCCTCAAGGAGAGCTTATGTTTCAAGCAAGTGGAATTGGAGGTGTAGCAGCAGCAGATACCAAGTTGGCCTATTACAATGGACCAACAGTTAATGGTTTAGGCAATAAAAGTATTAACGTATTGCCTACCTATTTCTATGCATTTGATAGTACCGATTTGCGTAGAGATGTTACTTGCGCCATTTACAATGTGGCAGCAGATGGGGTAACAAAAATTGGTCAAGCTATAACTGCTATTTGTGATGGTAAGTATCGTAGAGACTGGATTACCAATCCTTCTTATGCTCCAACAAATGCTATTCAATATTTTGGTTTAAAATGGCAGATCATCAGGTATTCTGATGTTTTGTTAATGTATGCAGAAGCCGAAAATGAAATAAATGGTCCAACTGCAACAGCTTATACTGCAGTAAACCAAGTAAGAAGAAGAGGATATGGTAAAGCTATTGGTACAGCAGATGCAACAGTTGACTTACCAGCTGGACTAAGCAAATCAACTTTCTTTGATGCCATTGTAAAAGAACGTTCTTTGGAACTAGGTGGAGAAGGAGTTCGCAAATTTGACTTGATTCGTTGGAACTTGTTAGCAAAAAAAATAACAGATACAAAAGCCGCATTGTTAGCAATGTCTACGCTTTCTGCTCCTTATAACAGTTTGCCTATTTCTATGTATTATAGAACAACCAGTGCTTCTGATGACAATAGCTTCGGTGGTGGATTATGGGTAAACTCGTTCTATAAAACTGCACCAACAGCTACTCCTTCGGGAACTACTAGGGTAACTTGGTTAAGTGCCGCTATCAATACAACAGCTTTATCAAGGTATGCAACTGGTTTTACAACAGGAAAATCTGAATTATTGCCACTACCACAACCTGCAAGAGATGCTAATTTTAATTTGACTCAAAATCCTGGTTATTAATTTTAACCAAGATTTCTGAGCTATAATATCAAGGCTGCCCAAAGTGGCAGCCTTGTTTGTTTTTTTAAATATTGGAGACTACAAAGTTTGTACATGTTTTTTAAAAATCTTTTGATCATAGTTTTTTGTTTTTTCATTGGTACTAATTCTATCAAGGCCCAGTCAAATACTACTCAATCAACTTACCCAAGACAAATCCTTGTTGCATTAGATGGCACTGGAAACTATACTTCTATTCAAGAAGCCATTAATTCAACCAGAGATATATCAAGTTTTAGGGTGGAGATTCGCATTAAAAATGGTGTGTATCTTGAGAAGTTGAACATACCCTCTTGGAAAACCAATATTTCTCTAATAGGGGAATCTAAAGAAGCTACTATTATCAGTTTTGATGACTATTCGGGTAAAAAACTAGCAGGTGGTAAGGATCAATATGGAAGGGATAAATTTGGAACCTTTACCTCCTATACCGTATTGGTGCAAGGAAATGGTTTTATAGCCGAGAACTTGACAATTGAAAATACGGCTGGTAAGGTTGGTCAGGCTGTTGCACTGCATATTGAAGCAGACAGGGTATTGATTAAGAATTGTAGGTTATTAGGAAATCAAGATACGCTCTACTTAACAAAGGAAAATGCTAGGCAGTATTTTTTGGATTGTTATATAGAAGGAACTACTGATTTTATTTTTGGTGAAGCCATTGCAGTTTTTGAAAACTGTGTGATTAAAAGTTTGGCCAATTCTTATATCACTGCAGCATCAACCCAGCAGGGGCAAAGATTTGGTTTTGTATTTCTGGGCTGCAAACTTATTGCTGATGCAACAGCTACAAAAGTCTTTCTTGGTAGGCCCTGGAGACCCTTTGCAAAAACTGTATTTTTATATTGTGAACTTGGTCCACATATTGTAGCAGAAGGTTGGAATGAATGGAAGGGAGACGCTATGTTTCCTGACAAAGATAAAACTGCCTATTATGCTGAATTTGAAAATACAGGTGCTGGTGCAAAAGCCCAAGACAGAGTAAGTTGGTCTAAGCAATTGTCAAAAAAAGAAAGCAAACAATATCAGTCTAGAAATATTCTGAAAGGAATGGATGGTTGGTGGCCTTTATAAATTAATCTTTTTAGTATGAAGCAAGCTCATTTCATTATTTTGTTTATGTTAATTGGGTTCTCACTTAGAGCACAAACCAATCAAATCTCTAAGGTTTGGGTATCTGATTTGGGAAATGGAAAATTTCAAAATCCTGTTTTGCACGCAGACTATTCTGACCCAGATGCTATTCGTGTGGGTAATGATTACTATTTGGTGGCTTCTTCTTTTGAAGCCATTCCAGGTCTTCCCATTTTGCATTCAAAAGACTTAGTTAATTGGACTATCATCGGCCACGCCATAACTGGCTTAGCCCCTGTAGAATTTTATGCAAAACCTCAACATGGCGGGGGTGTTTGGGCGCCAAGTCTTAGACATCATAACGGCGAATTTTATCTCTATTATCCAGATCCGGATTTTGGCATTTTTTTGGTAAAAGCTAAGAACCCAGCGGGTCCATGGTCTCAACCTATTTTGGTAGAAGCAGGAAAGGGTTTAATTGATCCTGCGGTAATTTGGGATAAGGATGGAAATAATTATTTGATCCATGCTTGGGCAGGTTCCAGAGCTGGAATAAAAAGTATTCTTACCGTTAAGAAATTAAATGCTAGTGCTGATAAAGTATTGGATCAAGGTGTGATTGTGTATGACGGGCATGAAAAAGACCCTACCATTGAAGGGCCAAAAATTTATCAAAGAAATGGATACTATTACATATTTGCACCCGCAGGTGGTGTGAGCACTGGATGGCAATTGGTCCTGCGTTCAAAAAATATTTATGGTCCCTATGAAAGAAAGGTTGTGATGGATCAAGGAAGTTCAACAACAAATGGTCCGCACCAAGGCGCATGGGTGAATACCCAAACAGGAGAAGACTGGTTCTTGCATTTTCAGGACAAGGGTGTATATGGAAGGGTGATGCATTTACAACCAATGAAATGGGTGGCTGATTGGCCCGTGATTGGATTAGATAAAAATAATATTGGGAAAGGAGAACCTGTTTTAGTCTATCAAAAACCGAATGTGGGTAAAACTTGGCCAATTCAAACGCCAGCAGAATCGGATGAGTTTAATGGCGTTCAGCTAGGAAAACAATGGCAGTGGCAGGCCAATGCTAAAGGAACTTGGCATTTTATGAATCAAGAAAAAGGAACACTCAGATTATATGCAGATAAAGTTCCTGACTCAGCAAAAAATCTCTGGGATGTACCCAATGTGATTCAGCAAAAATTTCCAGCCGAAAAATTCATGGTCACTACTAAAATTCTATTTTACCCCAATACTAAAATCAGTAATGAAAAAGTTGGTTTAGTAGTCATGGGATATAGCTTTGCGTCCTTAGGATTTAAAACCACAAAGACTGGGATTAATTTGGTCTACACCACCTGTAAGGATGCTCAGAAAGGAAGCAAGGAAATAGAACAGACCTTAGCACAAAATATAGGCAACCAAATTTGGTTAAGGGTTAAAGTAGGTGCTGCTGGTATTTGTCAATTTAGTTATAGTTGGAATGATATAGAATATACCACAATTGCCACGCCATTTCAGGCAGAAGTAAGTAGATGGATTGGTGCTAAAACTGGATTATATTGTACTAGAACTGAGCATACCAATGATGCTGGCTACGCCGATGTGGATTGGTTTAGGATAGAACCCTTATTGCCCTAAAATATCCTTAAGGCTTTAAGGAAGATTCACGAATCATTAATTCTAGGGGAAGTACTTTGTATTCAAACTCAGTAATAGGCCTCTTG
>CALRXZ020000166.1:0-7132 GCA_943372255.1 Chitinophaga pinensis | reverse complement strand
GAAAAAACGCAAACCCGGTGGTGGCTACCAATTACCAGACACCATGTTTAGCACCGCACCTGTTCATAGTGAGGAAGAAGAATTGCGCCGTTTGTTTTATGTGGCACTAACAAGGGCTGAACTTCAATTACAGATTTCTTTTAGCCGTTTTAAAAATGACGGTAAGCCCCTAGAACCCACTATGTTCCTAGCAGAAATCTTGGAAGAACATAGTTTGGGTATTCAACCAATAGCTTTGTCTCAGGATGCATTAAGTGAATTTGCCTTGCTTGATTTTGAAGTTGAATTGGCTCCAGAAATTGCCAAGATGGAAGCCGATTTTGTGAGCCGAATATTAGAGAAATTTGTGATGAACGTTACGGCACTAAACAACTATTTAAAATGTCCTTTGCAATTCTATTACCAAAACCTGGTTCGCGTTCCTTCTGGAAAATCTGAAGCCACTGAATTTGGTTCTGCGGTACACTATGCTTTAGAAAAGCTCTTTAGCAAAATGCAGGAACAGGAAAAATTCCCAGAACTCCGAGTATTCATAGATGATTTTGAATGGTATATGCACAGGCATAGAGAAAACTTTACCAAGGAAGAATTTAATAGAAGAATGGAGCAGGGTCAGATAGTTTTGACCGATTATTACCAGTACTATATCAATAGTTGGAATAAAGTAGTAGCTGTAGAAAGAAGTATCCGCAATGTAGTGGTAGAAGGCGTTCCCTTAAAAGGTAAACTAGACAAACTAGAATTTGACGGAACCAATGTAAACGTAGTTGACTATAAAACCGGCGACCTTGAAAAAGCGCGCAAAAAACTATCGCCCCCTGATGAAAAAGAGCCCAATGGCGGAGATTATTGGCGTCAGGCTGTGTTCTACAAAATATTGGTAGACCATTATGACCAGAAAAACTGGAAAGTAGTAAGTACGGAATTTGACTTTATTGAACCCGATAAGAAAAAGCAATTTAAAAAAGAGAAAATTGTCATTAATCCTGCAGATTTGACAACTGTTACCCAGCAGATTAAAACGGTTTGGAAAAAAATTCAGGATCGGGAATTATATACAGGTTGTGGCAAATCTGACTGTCATTGGTGCAATTTTGTCAAGGAAAATGACATGGCCATAGCGCTGCACGAATTAACCGAACCCGATGATGAAACATCCGAATAATTAACTTTTTACTCTATGACCATCGGCCTGAAAAGGCCTGATGGTTGTTATATTTGCAGCTATGATAACATGGAACTTGAAAAATTCGGGAATCGCCCTACTGATGTTAGTTGGTCAAATGCTGCTTTTTTCCTGCGCCAATATTATCCCACCGGGTGGTGGCCCTAGAGATACTATCGCCCCAAGGCTAATTTTGGCCAATCCAAAAGACTCTTCCAAAAATGTGATTTCTCAAAATATCACTTTGACCTTTGATGAGTATGTAGAGTTGCAAGGAGTGAATGAAAACCTAGTTATTCAACCTTATCCAAAGAATACCCCACTAGTAGATTACAAACTGCGCAACGTAACCGTTAAACTCAAAGACAGCTTAGAAAAAAATACTACTTATGCCATCAATTTTGGCAATAGTATCAAAGACGTGAATGAGGGTAATTTGGCCAAAGAATTGACCTATGTTTTTTCTACAGGTAATCAAATAGATGGCAACCAATATCAGGGTTCTGTTATGATGGCTGAAACTGGCAAAACAGATAGTACCTTAATTGTAGTTTTACACAATATCTTGGAAGATAGTTCTATTAAAAAGAATAGACCTAGGTATATGACCAAACTTGATGGCAAGGGCAATTTCCGCTTCAAATACTTGCCAGACGGGCGTTTCAATGTCTTTGTATTACCCAATGATTTTACCAAAAAATATGACGACAGTACCAAGATCTTTGGCTTCTTAGATGCACCCATACTCATTAGTGGCAGTTCAAGAACCGATACCCTTTATGCTTATCAGGAATATAAAAAGATTGATAAATCAATTACTAGTTCCAATAACAATAATGCCAAATTGAATGAGCGAAAAACAGAAGACAAGCGCTTAAAATACACCGCTAGTCTAGACAATGGTCAACAAGACTTGTTGAACCCCTTGGTCCTAACTTTCAATAGAAAAATTAACCAATGGGATAGTAGCAAGATTAGATTAATGGATACCCTTTACCAACCCATTCCTGGTTATAAAATTAGCATGGACAGTACCCAAACCAAGTTTAGCATTCAATATCCTTGGAAGGAGAAAACAAGTTTTAGAATCATCATTGCCAAAGATGCTTTCAGCGATACGGCAGGGGTAAATTTACCAAAGGCAGATAGTGCCCGTTTTACAACCAAGAGAGAAGCGGAATACGGCAGTTTTAGATTGCGTTTTACCAATTTGGATCTTTCTAAGCACCCTGTTTTACAATTGATACAAGAAAATAAAATTGTGGAATCTATTCCACTAACTGGGCCGGATTATATTAGAAAGAGGCAACGCCCTGGCGAATATGAACTCCGGATTTTGTTGGATCAGAACCAAAATGGGGTTTGGGACCCAGGAAGCTATTTAAAGAAGCGCCAACCAGAATTGGTACGTGCCTACACCAAAAAAATGACCATTAGAGCAGACCGAGACACGGATCTACGGTATGCTTTTTAATGATACTATCTTAAATATGATATGAGTCCTATTGATGTGTCTCATATCATTTAATGATACGCTTTCACTAAAAAATAGATTCATGTTTGTGTTCTAAACTACAAATATGAAAAAACAATTGACCATTCTTGTTGCTAGCATCCTTTTTTTAAGCGCTTGTTCCCTATTTTCAAGTCTTACATCAGTAACTACCATCCAACCCAAACAACAGTTTGTATTAGGAAACAATGAACACGGGAATTTTAAGGTAGAAGCAAAAAATCTATCCAACCAGCCTGTTAAAATACATTTTGCGCCAATTGATGGAGGATCACACTCAAGTCAAATCATCAAACCCAATGAAACGGCTAGTCTAAAAGTGGATAAAAACACCGCATTGGTTTTTGCCAATCCCAGTAATGATACCATCAATGTTTCATTACTTGTAAAGGGTGATCTAGGCTTATCTATGGGGTATCAAAACAAATAAACACCCTAGATGATGCTTGGCGTTTTAGAAATCAATTTTAAAACACCCTTTAGAATTGTTCCTAGAAATATGATTGAAAAATGGGTATAAAAATGCCTTTCACAAGCCAAAAACAACCTTTTACGAATTAGACCAGCACAAATCTTGATTTTTGAACAATTTTTTTTAATTTAAAACTATTGTTATTGCAACCAGCCCCCGGTTATTAATGATATAAAATTGTTCCCACATGAACGATCATTACCATATTGAGGGGCATAGCCGTGAGGATTTGATTCTGATGCTCAATGCATATCAGAAAGCCACGGATGAAAATATCTTCTGTTCTATAACGGATAGGTCAGGTAAAATCATTTATGCCAACCAGAAATTTTGTGATATTTCTAAATACAGTATGGCTGAACTATTGGGGCAATCTCATAATCTAGTAAATGCTGGTTACCATGAAGAATCCTTTTTTAAAGAAATGTGGGACACCATTGAATCTGGTAATGTTTGGAAAGGAGAAGTCAAGAACAGGGCCAAAGACGGTTCTTTTTATTGGTTAGATTCGGTAATCATACCCATTAAAGATGGAGATGGTGTCATTCACCAATATTTTTCTTTAAGAACATTAATAAGTGATAAAAAAGCTGCAGAGGAAGCCAAGAACCAACGGATTCATGAATTGGAAGAACTCTTACACATGCTATCTCATGAAGTAAGACAGCCCGTGGCAAATATTCTAGGCATTAGCAAAATTTTTGAAAAATACCTTGAGCAACCCGAGGAACTGATTAAACTCCTCTATTTTATCAAACAATCTGCCGAATCCTTGGATGCATTTACCCGTAAACTCACTCTATACGTTCACGAGTTGGGCGAAAACGAGCGTAAATAAGCCAATGTTACTTGTTTTTCAAGTTTTAACTTCATTTTCAAGTAATAAGAATATTTTTGCAACAGCGTGAAAAAGCTATTGGTCACCATATTAGCCCTTGTATATCTTGGCTCTTCTACGGGCGCAGTGATGCATTTGCACTATTGCATGGGCAAATTGGCGGAAACCAGTTTTAGTAAAAACAACAATCCCACTTGCGGAAAATGTGGGATGAAAACCTCTCAGAAAAAAGGGGGTTGTTGTAAAGACGAAAGCAAGTTTGTCAAAAACGAACAGGACCAAAAAGCAAGTCTCACACATTTTGAATTTCAACAACAGGCAATAGCTTTATTGCCAGCTTCCTCTTGCTTGGTACCAGAGGCAAAACTTAGTAATCAATTGCTGATTGCTTGCGCGCCAAACGCACCTCCTGATCTTCACGCACCCGCAGTCTACCTGCGTGTTTGCAGTTTCTTAATTTAGTATTTACCACTGATTGGCAGCCTAACAAACTAGTTGGGCTATTGGCATTTCCTGTCTTTTATTTTTTACTATAAATTTCTACAACATGAAACAGTTCAGATTAATGCTGGTTATTGCTACCAGTTTATTAGCTACAAGCTTGATGGCACAAGACAAAAAAACACAGCAAGAAACCAAACAAGCGCCAGCAGCCAGTTATGTCTGCCCCATGCATGCCGATATTACTGCTACTAAAGCTGGAAAGTGCAGCAAATGTGGTATGGCATTAAAAGAAGTAAAAGTTAGCAAAGCTGCTTTTGTTTGCCCCATGCACGCAGATATTACCTCTGACAAAGCAGGTAAATGTAGCAAGTGTGGAATGGCTTTAAAAGAAGTAAAAGCCAATCGTTAATCGGCCTAGGCCACATAAGCAATCCTTATGGTTCAGAAATTGATTGAACTAGCACTGCGCAACAGACTCATTGTGCTACTTGCATCGGGTCTACTTTTTGTTTGGGGAATTTATGCTGTGAAGCAGAATCCCATTGACGCTATTCCTGACTTGAGTGAAAACCAAGTCATTGTTTTCACGGAGTGGATGGGAAGAAGCCCCCAAGTAATAGAAGACCAAGTTACTTATCCCTTGGTGAGTAATTTACAGGGGATTCCAAAAATTAAAAACATCCGGGGCTCGTCCATGTTTGGGATGAGTTTTGTGTATTTGATTTTTGAAGACAATACCGATATCTATTGGGCAAGAACAAGGGTCATGGAGCGGTTAAATTTTGCACAGCGCTTGCTACCACAAGGTGTTAGCCCCAGTTTGGGTCCCGACGGTACAGGTGTGGGGCATGTTTTCTGGTATCATTTGGATGCACCAAAAATGGATTTGGGAGAACAGCGCGCTTTGCAGGACTGGTATGTTAAACTGGCCCTGCAAACCGTTCCCGGTGTTGCAGAAGTGGCATCTTTTGGCGGTTTTGAAAAGCAGTATCAACTAGTCATTGATCCTGTAAAATTGCAGTATTACAATGTTTCCTTAATGGATGTGATGAACAAGGTAAAAGCCAATAACAATGACGTAGGAGGAAGAAAATTTGAAATGGCGGATATGGCTTATATCATCCGTGGATTGGGTTATATCAAGAATAAAGAAGACGTTGAAAATATTGCCTTGACCAATTATAATGGTATCCCTGTTAGAGTGAAAGACATTGGTTCTGTGCAAATGGGTGGAGACCTCAGACTGGGTATTTTTGATATGGACGGAAAGGGAGAAGTAGTTGGCGGTATTGTGGTGATGCGCTACAATGAAAATGCCAACAAAGTTATTGAAGCAGTAAAAGCAAAAATGAAAGAAGTAGAAAAGGGTTTACCCGATGGTGTCCACTTTAAAACTTCGTATGACCGTAGCACTTTGATTCAAGAAGCCATTGAATCGGTTAAGGGAACACTGATAGAAGAAATGATTGCGGTATCCATCATTGTACTCATCTTCTTATTTCATTGGCGCAGTGCCTTAATCATCCTGATTCAATTACCCATTTCTGTTGCACTTGGATTCATTCTTTTACAGGCATTTGGTATCTCTTCCAATATCATGTCTTTAACAGGTATTGCCCTTGCTATTGGCGTAGTTGTAGACGATGGCATTGTGATGGTTGAGAATGCCTACCGGCATTTGAGTGAAGCACAAACAGCAAAGATTCAATCATCCAAAAAATCAGCGCTATGAGAAATTGGTTCAATAGAGAAAAAGATCCACTGACAGCTGAAGAAAGGATGGCCATTATTGAGAAGTCATCTAAACAAGTGGGGCCAGGTGTTTTTTATTCTACCATCATTGTGGTTACCTCTTTTCTACCTGTCTTCTTATTAACGGGGATGGAAGGAAAATTGTTTCACCCTTTGGCTTGGACAAAAACCTTTATTTTATTAGTAGACGCAGTATTGGCTATTACACTAGCTCCCGTTTTAATTTCTTTTTTCTTAAAGGGAAGACTACAACCGGAATCTGCTAATCCCATTACCAGTGTTTTAGAAAAAATTTATACACCTATACTAAACCTCTGTTTGAAATTTAGGAAAACAACACTGTTCTTGAATTTGATAGCACTAGCCATTGGCTTATTTATGCTCACCAAAATGGGCTCAGAATTCATGCCGCCTTTGGATGAGGGGAGCCTGCTCTTTATGCCGGTAACACTCCCTGACGTGGCCAATTCAGAAGCCAAACGCATTCTCCAAGTACAAGACAAATTAATTAGTTCTGTTCCAGAAGTAGCACATGTTTTGGGGAAAGCAGGAAGAGCTAATACAGCTACTGACAATTCTCCCATTAGTATGATTGAAACCATTATCCTGCTAAAACCTAGACAGGATTGGCGCAAGGGTATGACCAAGGACAGTATCATCAATGAATTGAATGCCAAACTACAAATTCCTGGTGTAACAAATGGTTGGACCCAACCCATTATCAATAGAATCAACATGCTCTCAACCGGTATAAGAACCGATGTGGGGTTAAAGGTTTATGGACAAAATCTAGATAGTATTTATGCATTTGCGCAAACCATTAAACAACAGTTGGAAGGAATTGATGGTGTAAAAGATTTGTATGTAGAACCCATAACTGGTGGGCGATATATTGATATTCAAATTAAACGCGATGAAATTGGCCGTTACGGCTTGAGTATTGATGAA
>CALRXZ020000165.1:0-7169 GCA_943372255.1 Chitinophaga pinensis | reverse complement strand
GAGTGAAGAGTGAAGAGTGAAGAGTGAAGAGTGAAGAGTGAAGAGTGAAGAGTGAAGAGTGAAGAGTGAAGAGTGAAGAGTGAAGAGTGAAGAGTGAAGAGTGAAGAATTAGTAGAAGAAAAAAAATAAAAAAATCAATGTTAGGAACTGAATTTAAAGAGCAGGCCATTTATAGAATGGAAGAGAGTAGAAAACGGGTATTGGCTTGTCTTGATTTGGTTCCTGAAGAAAGGATTTGGGAACAACCCAATCCTGCGATGAATAGCATTGGTAATTTGGTATTGCATTTATGCGGCAATATCACACAATATATTCTGACCACATTGGGGGGCGCTGCAGACCATCGCAACAGGGATGCAGAGTTCTCCACCCGTGGTGGGAAGAATAGAGCTGAATTAAAAGCGATTTTTGATGATGTGCTGCAACAAAGCAAAGATCGCATCGCGTCAGCGACTGATGAGGAATTGGCCTTGAAAAAATCTGTACAAGTGTATGAATTAACCGGCATAGGAATTATCCTGCACGTAACAGAACACCTCTCTTACCATACTGGTCAAATTGCCTTACTCACCAAATTGATTACAGCAGAAGACCTTGGATTCTACAAAGGATTGGACCTGAATAAAAAACATCAGTAAGCTTTAAAATAGTTAGTTGCTTGCCACTTTTTAATAGGCAGTTTTGAACTGCCCTATGGGCGATATTTTTTGAGTTGGGCTACTGCTTTTTCCAGCGTAGCTTCTTGCTTGGCAAAACAAAAACGAAGCACTTTATTGTCGGTACCGTCTTTGTAAAAAGCTGAGAGCGGAATACTGGCAACACCATATTCCTTGGTGAGTTGTATGGCTAGGTCTTTATCCGATGCCTGAGAAAAATGACCATAACTATAACACTCAAAATAACTGCCATGCGATGGAATGCATTTGAAGGGCGTGTCCTTCATCAGCTCTCTAAAATAGTCTCGCTTTACTTGCATCTGTGCACCCAGATCTAAATAAGCACTTTGATTTTCCATGTATTGAGCAATTCCCAATTGTTTGGGTGTATCACAACTAAACACATTGAACTGGTGAATTTTTCTAAACTCTTTCATGAGTGCAGGACCACTAATACAATAGCCCAGTTTCCAACCCGTGCAGTGATAGGTTTTACCAAAGGAAAAACAAACAAAACTTCTCTCTAGTAGATGCGGGTAGCGCAAAATACTTTCGTGTTGCAAACCATCATAGATCAGGTGCTCATAGACTTCATCGCTCAAAATCAGGATTTGGGTATCTGCCACAATACTGCTCAATTCTTGGAGATCAGTAGCGTTCAAAACCGCACCCGTAGGGTTGTGTGGCGTATTGATCATGATCATCCGGGTGCGACTGTTAATCTTCTCCCTCACCTCATCCCAAGGAATGGAATAATCAGGATAAGAAAGCGAGATCCTTACCGGAATGGCTCCATTGGTTTCAATATTAGGAATATAACTATCGTAAGCGGGTTCAAATACAATTACTTCATCACCCGGTTGTAAGACCGTGGTTAGAGCAGTATAAATAGCGTAAGTACCTCCAGGAGTAATGGTCAAATCTGTATCAGGATTAATGCTGGTCCCATATAAGAGTTGCACTTTCTCTGCTAGTTTCTGTCTTAATAATGGCAAACCTGGCATGGGTGCATACTGGTTCCAATCTGCTTCCATGGCTTTGGCAACCAAACCAGTTAAAGCCTTGTCCATAGGAAAATCGGGGAAGCCCTGACCAAGGTTTACCGCATCATGTTCCGTGGCCAATTGACTCATCACTGTAAAAATGGTGGTTCCTACAGTGGGCAATTTAGAAGCCTTGATCAAATCATTCATGTAATAGCTTTTGCTTACTGAAGCAATTTACTAATATGTACCAACTTACCTTCACTATCCATTCCTTCTAAAATTAAATGAAAGGTTTTACTAAAGTCATTGTTGTAGAAATGCACTTTAAAAGTTTGGTTATTACTATTGGTATTGATCCAAGGCATCCACAATAATGTGTTGCGCAAATCGGCCGTATTAAAGCCTACTTGTTGCTCTGCATAGTTGGGAGAATAGAACTCTTTTCTAGGAGAATAGCCCATCCATTCTAGAAAATCCAAACCCTTTACTGAACGGGTTGCGTCAATACCTTTCTTAGTATAGATGGCAATAGCCCCGCCAGCTCCACCACCAAAACTTCCAAAGAAAGGAGGTCTGAACACTTTAATATAGGCCACGTCATTCATGTTGATATTGAAAATTTGCTGTGCATCAGACTGAAATTCATTCAAGAAAAAATCCGTTCTAGATCCACGCC
Source organism: Chitinophaga pinensis (assembly GCA_943372255.1). Classification (GTDB taxonomy): domain Bacteria; phylum Bacteroidota; class Bacteroidia; order Chitinophagales; family Chitinophagaceae; genus Sediminibacterium; species Sediminibacterium pinensis_M. Next base: position 4,851 of record CALRXZ020000165.1, on the reverse strand, counting down.
AAGAAGCAGTAGCATCTGGTGAATTAGGATTGTTAATAAGCAAACCAGCTACCCTACTTTGTAAATAACCTAAGACGGTGTTGCCGCCTTCATTGGCCTGAGTTAAGTCAAATTGAATCCCATCACTAGAAAATAATCCTGATGCATATTTTTGATCCAACTCTTGCATGGGCGATTTTACTTTTGACTTCACCACCACTTCTTTTAAAGTGGTTTCTAATTTCAATTGTTCCAATCGTTTTGCTTCTGCCGCTATAAATTTCAACAACCCATTACCAGCAGTATCAATATTAAAATGGGTATTGGTAATCATCCTGTTTTTGTCCGGCGTATACAAATTGTTCCAAATACTCACTTTGTTCTTGGCCCAAAGTGTTGTGGCATTGAGCTTGTAAAAGATTTTAGTAGTATCGTATAAAATAACATTTGGTTGAGAGAAAGTTCCATCAGGCTCAATGGGTAAAAAGATCATGGACTTAGAAGAATCTTTTGATTGCAAAATCATGTTCATCAATTCTGCTTTCTTGATCTTGCCTTCAGAGAGTCCTTCAATTTTGCCATATAAAGACAGATAAGCGGTGTCTGCTAGGTACTTGAGTTTGGGCAATTTTTCAGCCATCACGTTTTTCCAACTATACCTTCTCCAACCATTGGTTAGCATTACAAGGTCTAGTTGCTTTGCCAAGCTGTCTTCATCACTGGTAAAATAATAGGCAGGGTTGTGAACGTATCCCTTGATATCACTGGTGAGCAGCAAGGAGGAAAGAATATTATCATCGTTTTCCCCATTTACATTTCCATCTGTAATAGCCAATGAAAGATTGGCCAATGTGCTATCCTCTACTGTTATTTCAAAAACATTCTTCCCCCTTTTTTCCAAATTCAAGGTATCCGTTTTAATAGATGCACCTAAATGGTATTCTTCATTGTTTACAAAAAATAACCTTTCACATACAGGTTGGTTATTGGCATCAAAAAGGGTTAGTTGGGCTACGCCCGATGGAAATTGCATAACAGGAATCTTACTACGGATAGCTGTTTTAGAAGTCAAATTAGCTACTGCTTTAAATAGGACTTCTCCATTTGCCTGAGCCAAGATGGTCATTTTTTTCCAAGCTTCTGGCACATCTGCTGAGCGATTGATTTCAAAATTCCTTTCTAAACTACCTGGGTGTAAAATTAGGTTTACACCAACAGGTTCAGCTGCTGGCAAAACCATTTGATGACTATTACCTAACTGATCCTTCCAAACAGCAGTATAGGCCTCTCCTGTTTGCGGCAGGTATTGAAAAGTTCCCATACCATTGTGTGTGGTAGTAAAATTGGTAACTTCTTCACCCGCTTTATTATTAATGACTCCGCTAATATTTTCAGGCAGGCCATTTTGGTTCACGGCTTTAAAAGCCATATTACAAGGGATTCCAATAATGGCATTACCACCTTCCGGCAAAAATTGAACCGTAGTTTCTGGAAGAACTGTAGTGGGACTTTGGGGTGTGGCCAAATTAGAAAGTATGGTCAGGGTTTTCTTAAAATAAAAGGCGGAATCAAAATTGCGCATCCAATTGGTATAGCCAATTGCAGTTACCGTTTCTCCTTGAAATTTCTCAGGTACCACCCAATTACCCAATGCCACACCACTCACTATGGGTGCAGAAATATGCGCCGCTAATTTGCCATTGGCATCATGAAGGTCAAGGTAAAAATTCTTAGAAAGATTAGAAGGTAATTGCAAAGAAGTCAAGTAAGCTTTAAACCAAATGGTTTGACCAGGAGCATAGCGTTTGTTGTCAAAATGAACATATACTTTTTCTATGGGTTGCTGGGCTGTCCACCTAGTTAACAAACTATCGGGGCTAATTGACTGGGCTTTGCCAAATAAAGACAAGAACAAGAAAGCTTGTAAGAATAGGATTTTATATTTCATGATGCTACTATTCAGATTATTCTGCTAAGGTGCAGCAGACAATATTAGCATCAAAAAGAATGCCCATATTCAAATCTGGTGCACACAATCCAATAATTTAAGGGGGATTTAAAAACTGAGCTTGCTAGACAAACGCTTTAATTCAATCTCGGCAAGTTTAGCAGTATAACTCAAGTTGATTAAACGATAACTGGTATTTTCAAAACTCTGTTGCGCTTGCTTCACATCTATAATAGTGGCATTGCCCAATTCAAATTTTTGGGTAATCAGGTCTAATAATTGTTGAGAGAGTTTAAAATTCTCCCTTTCCGTTTTCAACTGTTCCAAGGTATTGGTATAGGCCTGATAGGTTTTAACGGCCCCTGTTTCATAGTCCAATAAAAGGTTGTCATAAATGGTCTTAGCGCTCCTTGTATTAATTCCTGCTACCTGTTGTTGCTTTTTTACAATGGATCCATTGTAAATAGGGATCTGCAAGTTCAAACCAATAAAGGGACCATAACTTTGGTTCAATAAGATAAAACCAGCCGCACTGCTTTGGCTAGATAAGTTGAAGCCCGTAGTAGCTCTTAACGTGGGGTAACTAGCAGCTTTGGCTTCTTTTTGCAAAAGTTCATTAATATGAATCTGTTGTTGTTGTGCCACCACCAATGGGTTCTCACTCAAATGTGAACGAACACTATCTAAACGAAGGCTTCTATCAATGATAATGGTATCCTTAATGAGAATTTGCTGGTCTGCAGGTTTTAAGAAAATCAAATTCAGCAGGTCTGTCTTAGCTAGATCAATTGCTAAGAACTGGGTTTGTTTGGCCTGTAAATTGGCATTTAAATCTAATTGCGCTTGAAAGATATCGGCATTATTGGCCACACCCACTTCCTTTCTAACTTCTAAAATGGTCAGTTTCTGTCTAGAAACTTCAATGGTGCGGTCTAATGCCTGTAAGAAATATTGTTGCCTAACAACGTCATAGTATTTTGCCATCACCGCGGCAATGGTATTTTGCACCTGAGAAGCCAGTAATTGTTGGTTTTGCTGTTCTAATTGGTTTAGTCGCTCACGTGTAGATTGAACCCTAAGTCCATTGTATAAAAGTATACTACCCGTTACATTGGCAGTAAGGTTATTGCTACCTACATTATTCCTTTTAGTATCCCGGCTGGGATCTGGGAATTTCTGGTTAATGCTGGTAATGGTTTCATTATCATTAGCAGCTGCAGTAACGGTTGGAAGCCCTCCAGCCACCCCAGCACTATTGTTGATGATGCTAATGTCTAAGCTATTCTGGGCCAGTTGAATATCATAGCTGTTTTTCAACGCCTGATTAATGGCGTCTGTTAATGTAAGCCTTTGTTGAGAAAAGCCCTGAAGGGCAATAATGCTAAACAGGAACAGAAACAGTTTCTTCATGCTATGAAATTACCAATGGCCAAACAATGTCTCAAAAAAATTACAGCAACGGGTGATTAGCTCACCAAAGTACCTAAATCAGAACCTTCAACCACTTTTAAGAGGTTACCGGGTTCATTCATATTAAATACAATAATGGGTAGCTTATTTTCCATACAAAGTGTAAATGCCGTCATATCCATCACTTTCAGGTTCTTAGAAATACACTCTTCGTAACTGATTTTGTCATAACGAGTGGCAGTTGGGTCTTTCTCAGGATCGGCAGTATAAATACCATTGACCCTAGTACCTTTTAAAATTACATCGGCCTTCATCTCTACTGCGCGGAGCGATCCTGCTGTGTCAGTAGTAAAATAAGGGTTACCGGTACCTGCTCCAAAGATCACCACACGACCTTTTTCAAGGTGACGCAAGGCTTTGCGGCGGATATAAGGTTCTGCCACTTGGTCCATTTGGATGGCAGATTGTAAACGGGTGTAGACGCCAAATCGCTCCAGCATAGACTGCATGGCCATAGCATTGATAACGGTGGCCAACATGCCCATATAATCGCCATGGGCGCGTTCAATACCACTTTCTGCTTCATTCATTCCGCGATAAATATTTCCACCGCCAATTACAATTGCCACTTGAACGCCTAAATCGGTCACAGACTTAATGTCTATGGCGTATTGTTCAATGATTTTGGGGTTAAAGGGATCGCCATTGCGTTGGTCGCCCAACAAGGCTTCTCCTGAAAGTTTTAGCAGAATGCGTTTGTACTTAGGAAGCATAGTTGCAGTTATTTATGCAAATAACCTTAATTTTTCACGAGCAACCAAAAGGAATAGGTCAATTAGCCTTGGTAATCAGCCAACAAAGCATGAAGTTCAAGATCATTTTTATTTTAATATGGATAGTATGGAATTGCCCTTGCCTATGGGGGCAAGCTGGAACTATTCTTCGTCAACCAATTGAAATTGCATTGGTCAGTGATACACAAGCGCCACTAGGAATTGAAAAACTCTGGCTTAAAAGCCATCAAAATAAACTGGCAACCAAAAAAATCTTTGAAGAAATAGGTTTGCAGAAGCCAACCGCCTTGCTGATTTTGGGCGATGTGGTATCCTTGGGTTCCTCGCAAGCTAAATGGAAAGAAATGGACCAATACCTAAGCCTTCTTAGAAACCAAGCCATTTCTATAACTGCATTATTGGGTAATCATGATGTAATGTATTCCAGCACAAAGGGTGAAGCTGCTTTTCTAAAGCGATTTCCAGACCAAGTCAATACCGGCTTTTATAAAGTTTATGATTCTACTGCCTTTCTCATGCTCAACTCAAATTTTAAAACACTTGACCAAGCTCAAAGGGAAAAGCAATTGGCCTATTATACCCAGACCCTTCAAGCATTAGATGCGGATCCTGCCATAGTTTGTGTAGTGGTCTCTTGTCATCATCCGCCATATTCCAACAGTAGTACAGTAGGGTCTAATCTAGAAGTTCAGAAACAATTGGTACCCGCTTATCTGACTT